>JANOSQ010000551.1:0-5563 GCA_031415915.1 Fimbriiglobus sp.
GCGAGAGAGCGAGAGAGCGAGAGAGCGAGAGAGCGAGAGAGCGAGAGAGCGAGAGAGCGAGAGAGCGAGAGAGCGACCATGGTGAACCCTCAGGATGTGGAACCGTCAAAGTGAAGAACTCCCGGCGTAGTAACCCCTTCAACCGGAACGTCAACGGCAATCGGCAAATTTGGGGCAGGGTTGCAACAACGATGCTTGGAGTTTGGTTCCCGAGCGGTGGGCGTCAGCCCTCCGAGGATTTGAACTGCACTGAGTTTCACTTCCCCGGAGGGCTTACGCCCACCGCTCGGGAAGACCTTCGCCTCTGTTCCAGCTCAGCGCGGCATCGGCTGCACCCGACTTATGGCGACGGGACCCGTCGCAAACTCATGGCGGGCACGGTCTGTCCAGCGAATGGAAAACGCGTCCAGCATTTTGGAAGCCTGTCTACGCGAGGGTGTGTGTGATCTTGCTGGACACGTTTTGGGGCGAGTTGGCGATTGCGAGCCGACTCCGCTCCGATCGCGAATCGTTGCTGCACCATCTCTTCATTTGCCTACAATCGGCGGTAAGATTCTCCCGAGTTTCACCGATGCCGTCGGCCCACCGCTACCTCACGTCGTTCCAATCGCGGACCGCGATCCACCGCTTCACCGATGTGCTCGTCATCGGGGCGGGCATCGCCGGGTTGCGGGCCGCGCACGAAGTCCCCGCCGATCTCGATGTGCTGGTCATCACCAAAGACCGCCTGACGGAGAGCAACAGCAGCTACGCCCAAGGCGGTATCGCCAGCGTACTTTCCCCTCAAGACACGTTCGGGAACCACGTCGAAGACACGCTCATTGCCGGGGACGGGTTGTGCGATCCGGAAGTCGTCGAAATGGTCGTGCGCGAAGCGCCGGATGAAATTGAGAAATTGATCGAATGGGGAACGAAGTTCGATCTCGAGAACGGCGAACTTGCGCTCACGCGCGAAGGGGGCCATAGCCACCGGCGTATCGTCCACGCCCTCGGCGATTCCACCGGCCACGAGGTGATGCGGGCGATCATCGCCAAGGCCCAAGCCGCGCCGAACATCGCCCTCTGGGACGACACTTTCACCATCGACCTACTGACCGACGACGGCGAATGCGTGGGCGCCGTGGCGTGGCGCCCCGGCATCAGCAAGGAACTCATCTGGGCGAAACAAGTCATCCTCGCCTCCGGTGGCGTCGGCATGGTCTATCGGGAAACGACCAATCCACCGGTGGCCACCGGCGACGGCATGGCGGCGGCGTTCCGCGCCGGGGCGGAGCTTCGCGATCTCGAATTCATGCAGTTCCACCCCACAGTGCTCTACGTGGCCGGCTCGGCGCGCTACCTGATCTCCGAAGCGGTCCGCGGCGAAGGGGCGTACTTGCGCGATCTCCACGGCGATCGCTTCATGTTGAAGGAGGACCCCCGCCACGAACTCGCCCCGCGCGACATCGTGGCCCGGGCGATCTTCCGCACGATGGAACGCACCCAGCATCCGAACGTTTACCTCGACCTCAGCCACCTCGATCCCGAGATGGTCAAGCTCCGCTTCCCCGGCATCGGCAAGGTCTGCAAAGGCTTCGGCCTCGACATCCACAAGGATCGCATCCCGGTGCGGCCAGGCGCCCACTACACGATCGGCGGCATCACCGTCGACACGGATGGACGGACGACGCTGCCGAACTTGTGGGCCGCGGGGGAAGTCACGAGCAGCGGACTGCACGGGGCCAACCGGCTGGCCTCGAACAGCTTGATCGAAGGCTTGGTCTACGGGGCCATCTGCGGGCGCAACGCGGCCGAGGCGGCCCGCGAGATGCCGACGACGCTCCGAGCGATGCAACTGAATTATGCGACGGCGGACGATGCCCCGACGGAACCGCTCGATGTGGCCGATGTGACGAACTCCCTGCGGGCGCTCATGGTCCGCAAGATGGGGATCGTCCGCGATCGCGCGCGATTGGAGGAAGCCAAGCACGACGTGGAGTTCTGGTGCCGGTACGTACTGGCCCGCGAATTCCGCGACCGCGCCGGTTGGGAACTCCAGAATCTGTTGACGATGGCCCGCGAGATGATCGACGCCGCCATCGCCCGGGAAGAATCCCGCGGCACGCACTTCCGCAGCGACTTCCCGACCCGCGACGATGTGCACTGGAAGGGAACGCACGTGGTGAGCCTCACCGAAGGAGCCAAGTCATGATCGGACTCTCGATGTCACGGCGCTCTTCGTAAACTGAGGGGAACCGGTTCTCTCCCAGCGAGCGTCTCCATGTCCCGCGTTTTCGTTTACGACACCACCCTGCGCGATGGCAGCCAGGGCGAAGGCGTCAATTTCTCGCTCCAAGACAAACTCGCCCTGACGAAGCGGCTCGACGAACTCGGCATCGATTTCATCGAAGGCGGCTACCCGCTCTCGAACCCGAAGGACGCCGAGTATTTCGCCGCGGTCAAGTCGATGACACTGCGGCACGCCAAGGTCTGCGCCTTCGGCATGACGCGGAAGAAGAACACGGAGGCGGCGAACGACACCGGGTTGAAGGCCTTGATCGACGCGGAGACGCCGGTCGTCACCATCGTCGGCAAAACGTGGGACTTCCACGTCACGAACGTCCTCGGCGCGACGCTCGACGAGAATCTCCGGATGATCGCCGACACCATCGCCTACCTCCGCGCCGCCGGCCGCACCGTGATGTACGACGCGGAGCATTTCTTCGACGGCTACCGGGCCAACCCGGAGTATGCGCTGCGGACGCTGCGGGCCGCGGAGGACGCGGGGGCGAGCGTCGTGATCCTTTGCGATACCAACGGGGGCACCATGCCCGAACGCGTCGCGGAACTGGTGGAACTCGTCCGGGACAAGTTCACGTGCGAAGTCGGCATCCACTGCCACAACGATTGCGACCTCGCCGTGGCCAACACACTTGCGGGTGTGCGCGCCGGGGCGACGCAAGTGCAAGGAACCATGAACGGCATCGGCGAGCGCTGCGGCAACGTCGATCTCGTCAGCGTCATCGCCAACCTCGCGCTGAAATACGACCGAACCGTGATGAAACCCGAGAGCCTCCGCGGCCTCACCGAAGCGTCGCGGTACGTGTACGAACTCGCCAACATGAACTTCCGCAGCGGCCAGCCGTTCGTCGGCCAGAGCGCCTTCGCCCACAAGGGGGGAATGCATATTCACGCGGTCGCCAAAGACCCCGCGACTTATGAACACATCGCCCCCGAAACCGTGGGCAACGAGCGCCGCATCCTCGTGAGCGAACTCAGCGGGCACGCCACCATCCTCAGCAAAACCAGCAAGTACTCGCTGGCGAACGACAAGCCGGCCATGACGAAGATCCTGCAAATGGTGCAGGATTTGGAGAATCAAGGCTACGAGTTCGAAGCGGCCGAGGCGTCGTTCGACCTGCTCGTGAAGAAGGCGACCGGCCTCTACAAGCCCTGGTTCGAGCGGCTGAGTTACCGCGTGGAGACCGAGCACGTCGGCGATCGACTGCGGACCGAAGCGACCGTGAAGCTCGGCATCGACGGGGCCATCGAACACACCGTCAGCGAAGGCGACGGCCCGGTGAATGCCCTCGACGCCGCTTTGCGAAAGGCGCTGCTGCCCTACTATCCGAACCTCGACGAGATGCAACTCGTCGATTACAAAGTGCGCGTCGTCAACGGCCGCGAGGGCACGGCCGCACGGGTGCGGGTGGTCATCGAATCCCGAGACGGCTCCGAAGTCTGGGGCACCGTCGGCGTCAGCGAGAACATCATCGAAGCGAGCTACCTGGCCCTCGTCGATGCCATCGAATTCAAACTGTTCCAAACCCGCGACGCGAAGTGAACCGGAGGAACCCATGGCCACCGAAACGCTCGAGCAACCCGCGACCAAGCTGCCGGATGGGTACCCGTTCCACATCGGCACGCGCGTGATTTGCCATCGCGACGACGCGGGGGCAATCGTCGACCGCGAATACGTCCCGCTCACCGAAGAGGATTATCTCCACCCGCAAGAAGAGGATCGGCAGATGCTCGTCGACGCCCACGTCGCGGCTACGGAGTATCTCCGCCACGCCTTGCGAATCGGTCTGGGCGACCGCCCGGACCTCAAGGTCTTCGCCGACCACCGTATCGACTGGCAGATCGAGGGGCTCAAACCCCTCGGTCCCGACATCGTCGTGTTCGACAACTTCACCCGGACGTGGGACCCCTACCGGGCCACCTTGCCCGTGCGCGATTTCGAAGCGAAAGTCGTGGCCGTCTTCGAGGTCACTTCGCCGAGTACCCGGCACATCGACTTCGAAGCCAAGTTCGAGGCCTTCGCCGATGTCGGCATCCCGTATTACCTCATCGTTGACACGGCCGAACCGAACGATGAACCCCGGATTCTCGGTTACCGTCTGTCGCGGGGGCAGTATCGTCCGATGCACCGCGATCCGAAGCTCGGTTACATGGTGCCGCCCTTGAAGATGTACTTTCGCTGGCAAGATGATCGCGTCATCGCGGCCGACGAGGATGGCAACGACATCCCCGATGGGCCGGAACTGGCCGCGCTTTACGAAGCGGAAGCCGCCCGCGCTAACGCTGAAACCGCTCGGGCCGACGCCCAAACCGAACGTGCGAACGTCGAATCCGAACGCGCCAAGGCACTAGCCGCAGAACTCACTGAACTCAAAGCCAGGTTGAACGAAGCCAAGTAAGGACCCGCCATGCCGACGGAACTGCCGAAGACGTACGAGCCGAAGGACGCGCAAGCCAAGTGGCTGAAGTTCTGGGACGACAAAGGCTACTTCCGCGCCGACCCGGCCGCGCCGGGCGAGCCGTACTGCATCGTCATCCCGCCGCCGAACGTGACGGGCGCCCTGCACATGGGGCACGCTCTCAACAACACCATGCAGGACATCCTCGTCCGCTGGCGACGGATGCAGGGTCGCAACACGCTTTGGATTCCGGGCACCGATCATGCCGGGATCGCCACGCAAGCGGTTGTGGAAAAGCTGCTGCTCTCGGAAGACAAATCGTTCAAGCGACGCGAATACGGCCGCGAAAAGCTGGTGGCGAAAATCTGGGAGTGGAAGGACAAGTACGAAGCTCGCATACTCGGCCAGCTCCGCGAAATGGGGGCCTCCTGCGATTTCTCGCGCACGCGCTTCACGCTCGATGATTCTTGTGCCCGTGCCGTACGCGAAACCTTCTTCCGCATGTTCAAGGATGGTTACATCTATCGCGGCAAGCGGTTGGTGAACTGGGATACGCAACTACAAACGTCTGTGTCCGATGATGAAACCTACACCGAAACGACCAAGGGCGGCTTCTGGACATTCAAGTACGCCGTGATCGGCGCGCCGGTCGGCACGCGCCCGATCCCCGCATTGACCGAGTTGTTTTCCAAGCCGATCCGGACGACATTGCCCGACGGTTCGATCATCATGGGAGACTCGTTATTGGAACCGGGCGAGCTGGAAGCGCAGCAAGAGGAAGAAGATCGATTCATCCAATTCAGCACCACGCGGCCCGAGACGATGCTCGGCGACACGGCCTTGTGCGTCCATCCGAACGATTTGCGCTACGTACACCTCATCGG
>JANOSQ010000552.1:0-8347 GCA_031415915.1 Fimbriiglobus sp.
ATCGCGGTCACGCTCGAACTCGCCGGGGTGCCGTCGTTGCCCTTCGCGGTCGGCGTTTATCTCCCCTTGTCGAGCAGCACGCCCATTTTCCTCGGCGGGATGCTGCGTTGGTTCGTGGACAAACTGCGGAACCGACCGGACGAAGGGGATGCGGGGCCGGGTGTCCTGCTCGGTTCCGGGTACATCGCCGGCGGTTCGATCGCGGCGTTGTGCGCGGCGTTCCTCGATCTCGCCCCGGCGAGTTGGGGGGTGCGCAAAGCCCTCGACCTCGGCCGTCACTTGGAGGGCGTCCCGGTATTCGGCGAACCGTTCGCCGAGAGCAACGGCACCGTCACCATCGCCTTCGCGATTCTCGCGGGGCTGTTGTTCGTCATGGCGTGGCGCACGGGGCGGAAGTCGAATCCATGATCCACATCCTCCGTTGGAACCCGGCGACGAACAGCGCCGAGAGCGCCACCCCGGAGCAACTCCCGGCGAAGGCCGGCGACTTGCCCGAGGGGTCGGTCGTCTGGATCGACCTCGACGACCCGACGCCCGAGGAAGAGGACCGCATCTTGGGGGTGTTCCTGCCTGTTCACGCGCTGACGCTGGAAGACATCACCAAGCCGCGCCGCGGGGACGGCGCCCACCTGCCGAAGGTCGAGGAATTCCCGGATTACCTCTTCGCCATCGTCAACCCGCTACCGCTGGAACTGCACGGCGAAGGGGAGAAATCCCCCCGCATCACCAAGCTCCCCCGGCCGCAGTTGAGCGCGGTTCTCACCGAGACGGTGCTCGTAACCCACCACTACTCGGCGATGCCGTGCATCCGCGACGGCCGCGGTCATCTCGCCCGCCACGCCGGCAATGTGAAGCGTGGCCCCGATTATTTGTTTCACCTGATTCTCGACGGCATCGTCGACGAATACGCCCCGATGGTCGATCGCATCGCGCAGCGGCTCGACGAATTGGAAGCGAAGATGTTCCGGCAACCGACGCCGCGCGTGCTGGCGAAGTTGCTGCGCGTGAAGCGGGACGTGACCTACCTCCGCAAGACGCTGATCCTCGAACGCGAGGTGCTGGCGCGGCTGATCCGCGGGGAGTTCCAGCTCGTCGACCCGCGCGAGATGGCCTACTACCGCAACGTCTACGACCATTTGGTGCGCTACACAGACCTCATCGAGAACGCCCGCGAAATGGTCAGCGACCTGATGCAGACGCACCTCGCAGCCTCGTCCAACCGCCTCAACGAGATCATGAAGACGCTGACGATGATCTCGACCGTCGGCATGGCGGGCACGCTGATCGTCGGCTACTACGGGATGAACTTCAAACACATCGGCGAGTTGGAATGGGAGTTCGGCCACTGGATGGCCTTCGGACTGATGCTGCTCGTCGGCATCGGGCTACTTGCGATGTACCGGTGGAAGAAGTGGCTGTGAACCAGACGCGGGAAGACCGAAGCCGCGATGCGGGTTCCAACACCTTCGGCAGGGCATTGGACGAGTTGGACATCGAGTTGATCCGGGCGCACAGCCCGCAGGCGAAGGGCCGGGTCGAGCGTTCGTTCGGCACGGCGCAGGACCGCTGGGTGAAGGAACTGAGGCTGGCGAAGGCGAAGACCTGAGAGCGGGCGAACGCGCTGCTGGAGAAATTGTTGCCGGAGCACAACGAGCGGTTCTCGAAGGCCCCGGCGGTGACGGCGGACGGTCACCGCCGCCTCGGTCCTGAGATCCCGATGTGCGATCACTTGTGTCGCAAGGGTTCCCTTATTAGACTCTCCTGATAACAACCCCTTATCCACTCGGATAAATCCCCCATGTCACTCGGGATCACTCCCCGGTCGCGGCGACGCCGCCGGCTGACCGGCGTCGCGCTCGGGATTTTCCTATTGTTAGGTGTCGCCCTCGCGGTGCCCGGTAGCCCCGTTCACCTGACGACGTTATTCGCCCCGAATCCCACCGACGACGGGCGCTCCGTGCGCCAGTTGACCGGTTCCCTGTCCGACCCGAACCCCGACGTTCGCAAAGAAGCGGCGGGGGCATTGGGCCGGCTCAACGGTGGGGCGAGCGATTCCCTCCCACAACTCGCGGAGATGATGCGCCGCGACACCGACCCGGATGCGCGCGCGGCCGCGGCCGCTGCCATCGGCAAGATGGCACCCGCATCACGCGCGGTCGTCGGCGATTTGGCCGCCGCGCTCCGCGACCCGGAACCGATGGTTCGCATGAAGGCCGCCATGGCGCTCGTGGGCCTCAAAGAAGACGCGCGGCCGGCCATCCCCGAGTTGATCGCGGCGGCCGACGAAGAAGACAACGACACGAACCTCGACGTCTTCCCCATCTCGATCCGCCAGACCGCGCTCCGCGCACTGGGCACCGCTTCGACCGGGACGGACGCCGCCGTGACAATGCTGACGGACATTCTCAGCCGACCCGCGCCGGATGAAACGCGGGCCATTGCGGTGCACGGGTTGGGGCTGGCGGGAACCCACGCCGGCAGCACCGCCCCGCTCCTCCGCAGCCTCCTGCGCGATCACAACCCCGATGTTCGCATCGCGGCCGAGGAAGCGATCGCCCGCATCGGCGCGGATCGCAATGGCCCGACCCGGCCGAGTGAATCCGACAATATGGAGCTGCCGGAAGCGGAGCGCCAGAGGCTCTGGGAGATCGAGCATCGGGGCAACGCGCTGAACAAGTATTGGTTCGAGCCATTCGCGGCGGCGCTCGTTCGCGGGGATCCCACCGAACTCGGCCGATTTCTGGATGCGGCGTTCCGCGGCTCGGAAATCGGAGCGCCCACCGTCGCGAAGTCGCTAACGGTCGAACGGCTCCAAGAATCGGGCGCGGCGCCGGTACCGCTGACGGCCGAGCGGTTCATCGCCAAGTTGATCGAACTGCGCGGCGTGATCGGGGGCACGCCGAAAGTGAAACTCGTCATGGCCACGTTGAAGCCGAGCGATCCCGCCAAGCCCGAGGGAATCTGGGAGGGGAAGGCCCTGCTGCGAATCCACGGCACTTCGACGGCCGGCGCCCCGGCCGAAGTCTCGGCCACGCTCGGGTTCGAAGTGCGCGCCCCGAAAGAAGCGGCGGCCGGCGGTTGGTTGCACGCCGCGCACATCCGGCAATTGGCCGTGTCCCGCTCCGCACGGCCGCTGTTCGCCGAGACCGCGAAAGCCCGTGGTCTGAAGACCGCCTTGCACGACAACTGGACGTCCGACGAAATGATCCCCACGACCGGTGGAGCGTATGTCACGGACTTCGACCGCGACGGGTATTTGGATCTCCTCGTGACCGACGTCACCGGCAACACCCTCTACCGGGGAGGGCCGGACGGCGAGTTCACCGATGCCACCGAATCGATGGGATTGCCCCGCAAATCGACTGGCGCCATCGCGACCGCTTGGGTCGACCTCGACGGCGATGGATGGGACGACCTGATCTTGCAGAATCGCGTCTACCGGAACGAGGACGGCACGAAGTTCACGGACTACACCGAGCGGTGTACGGCGCGGCTACCTCTGAACATGACCGGCATCCTCGTGGCCGATTACGACCGCGATGGCAAGCTCGATTTGTACCTGACCCGCGCCGCGCCGCCCGGAAATATGTCGTGGCTCGAAGGCCGGAGCAACGGCGCGTACGGGAACATCCTGCTCCGCAACGCGGGCGATTGGAAGTTTGAGGACGCGACCAAGAAGTCGGGCACACGCGGCGATTACCGATCCACTTTCACCGCCGCGTGGCTCGACGCGAACGACGACGGTTGGCCCGACCTCTACGTCCCCAACGAATTCGGCGACGGTGTGCTCCTCGTGAACAAGGGGGACGGCACTTTCAAGCCGAGTTCGCTGGCGGACAAAACCTCCGACTTCGGCACGATGGGCTTGGCCGTCGGCGACATGGACAACGACGGCCGCATCGACATTTACTCCGCGAACATGTACTCGAAGGCGGGCACGCGGGTGATCGGCAATCTCAAGCCGGGCGCGTACCCGCCCCCGGTCATGGAGCGGCTCAACCGGTTGGTCGCGGGGAGCCAACTGCACCTCAATAAGGGCGATCTGAAGTTCCAGCAGGTCGGGGCGGAGAAATCCCTCGCCGCGGTCGGCTGGGCCTACGGCGCCGCGCTCGCCGACTTGGACGGCGACGGCTTCTTGGATATCTACGCCACGGCCGGGTACATCAGCAAAGACCGCGACAAACCCGACGGGTGAAACTGCATCTGGTTGGCTGTCGTGTCACAGCCTTGCAATCGGAACTGCGAAATCGAACAACCCGGCTCACTCGACAACAAGCTCGGCGAGTTCTGGGTCGGCAACCCTTGGAAGATCATCCGGGAAGGCCACAACCTCAGCGCCTTCGAACGGAACCGGATGTACTTCAACGTCGCGGGGCGCGAGTTCCTCGACGTCAGCCACATCAGCGGCACCGACAGCGACGGCGACGGCCGGTCGGTCGCGGCCGCGGACTTCCGCAATACCGGAATGGCCGACCTCTTGGTCCGGCAGGCCGGGGGCGGCGCGCTGTTGCTTTTCGAAAACCGACTCCCCCCGACGCACCACTTGACCGTGTCGCTGCGCGGCGACAAGAGCAACCGCCGGGGCATCGGCGCACGGCTCACCGCCGAAGTCAACGGCCGCAATATCGTCCGCGAACTGTACCCCGCATGTGGGTACTTCTCGCAGGCGCCGAGCCAAGTTCACTTCGGCCTGGCCGGGGACACGAAGGTGGACAAACTGACGATCCGCTGGCCATCGGGGCGCGAGCAAGTGCTGAGCGGCATCGCCGCCGACCGTCACGTCGTCATCGACGAATCCAAAGAAGGGGCCGAAGCGATCGCAACCGTGACGCCGGGCCGTACGATCAAGCCGTGACGCGCGAATTGGCAAACTTTGACATCGGGGAGTGCATTGGCTAAACTTCAACTAAGGAGACCGCCATGCCGACGATGAACATATCTTTGACCGCCGCGCTGCACAAACAGGTTCAGTCGAAAGTGGAAAGCGGGCAGTACAACAACGCGAGTGAGGTCGTGCGCGACGCCATCCGCCAGATGGACGCGAACAGCGAACTGCTCTACCAACTGAAACTGGCGCGCCTCAAAGAAGCGTTGGCGGAAGGGATCGCCGAGGTCGAAGCCGGCGATGTCGCTGAATACTCGATGCAGGAACTGCTGGAAGATTTGAAGAGGGGTCTATGAAGCCCCTCCGCCTCAAATATTCGCGGACTGCCCGTCGCCACCTCCGCGGCATCGCGCGATACACCGAAGAAACTTGGGGCGAAGCGCAACGGGATGCTTACGTGGATTCGTTATTCGCAGGATGCGAGGCGATTCGCAAAGCGCCCCTGAAAGGTCGTGATCGAGACGATCTGAAGCCGGGGATGCGAAGCCTCAGGATCGAAAAACACGTCGTCTACTACATTCCGGGTTCCGGAATGGTTTGGATTGCAGCCATCCTTCACGAGCGCATGGATCCCGCCCGCCACCTCTGATTCTCACCCATTCGGCAGCTTGTTCGCGTTCTGCCAGATCAGTTTCAGCGCTTCCTTGCCGGCGTTCAGCGCTTGGCCGATGACCTTGCGGGTCTTGTCCGCGGCGGCTTCGGCGTGGAGCAGCCGCAGGAACTGCACCCCCCGCGCATCGTCGAGTTGGGCGGCGAGCGTCGGGAGCAATTCATCTTGCACGCCGAATTCCCGGTTCAAGGCCGTACACACGGGTACCGCATCGATCACCCCTTTCGCGAATTGCTCGCGCGCGGCCTCGACCGCTTCGCGGATCGAGCTTTCTTTCGTCCGCGTCCCCGACCGCCAATCGTAGGGCGGCGCCCATTCCATCGCGGGGGTCAGGGCGTCGATGTGCGTGAGCACCAGCACCACCGGCGGTAGCTTCAACTCCGGTTTCTTCGCGAACAAAGCCCGCACCCGCTCCAAGAACTCGACCTCCGGCTTCCGCGCCGCCGAACGGGCTGGCACCACCAACAGCGCGAGGTCGGACTTGGCGAAGACTTCCGCGGCCGCGGCGACGTCCGCATCCCCGGCTCCTTGGTAGCCGAACCCGGCCGTGTCGATGAGTGACAGCGGTGTGAAGCCCGCCGGGTGGAGGTCATAGCGCGTCGCGGAGAGTGTCAACGGCGTCGAGGCGACGTCGGCTTTCTGCTCGCCGAAGATCGCGTTGACGAGGCTCGACTTCCCCGCTTTCACCGGCCCGACGATGCCGATGGTGATGCGATCCGGGTCGGTCTGAAGTCGCGGCCCGGTCGCGGTCGGATCGGGGATCACCGTGACCTGCGGCGTCGTCGGGTCGGCCGGGATACCCTCTTTCCTCTCCAGCAATTCGCGGTATCGCTTCACGCCGACGCGCAATCGGCCGCTGTTCAACTCGATCAGGTAGCGCCCGAGCTCCTGCAAGTAGGTCGTGTAGAACCAAGTGATCACGTTCGTCTGCACTTGCTTCAACGTCGTCTGCAACCCGGCTTTCGTCGCCAGAATCTGGGCCCCCGCCCGGACGGGGTCGAGGATGGCGGAGAAGACCCAATAGAGGTTGCGTCCGCGCTCGTACCAATCGACGGCTTGCTTCACGCGTTTGAAGTTATCGACGCTAATGGCGTGGCTACCCGGCACGTACTTGTCCACGAGTTGGGCCAAGTCCGCGGCGACGAGTTCGGCGCACGCGAGGATTTCGGGCAGGGTGAGATGCCCGAAGGGGTCTTTGGCTCCGGGGCGGTAAATGGCCGCGACTTTCTCGACGAGTACTTTGGCGTCCGCCGCGTAGCGGTTCATGTCGCTCAGATCTTTTTCCGCGAGCGGCGGCACACTCTCGGAATACTCCTGCACCACGGCCCACGCTTCGCGGTCGCGTTCCGTCCAGTGATTCGGAGCTTCGACCTTGCCCTTGGGCATCAACAGGGCTTTGCGGCGCCGGGTCCAATGCCAAGCCAGCGCGTAGCCGGCGAGGAAGCAGAGCGCCATCGGCCACCACGCCGTGAACATCCAGCCCGTGTCCCAGAGGTGAAACAGACCGGTGCCGAGGAGGAAGAGCACGGGCGCGATGAACAGCACCGCCACGGCGCCGAGGCGCAGCTTGGCCGCAGGGGGCAGGTGGAAGTTCATCTTCACGGGGCGGCTCCGGGGGTCGAACCCCATTCGGTCTCGGCTTTGTTCAAATGGTCGCGGTAGATCTTCTTGATCGTCTCGGCGTCCGGGGCGTGCCCCGCATGCATCGCCTGATCGTACTCGATGAACGCTCGGCCCAATGCGTACGTCGACGAATACGCCAAGCCCGCACCGACTGCGGAGCCGACGTAGGGGATCAACTTGGCGATCTGCCGGATCGCTTGCTGCGCGAGCAACCCGATACCGATGGACGCGGACAATTCCAGGAAGCGCTTTTCTTCGCCGGGACTACCCGAGAGATCGGCGAGCGCCTTGACCAACTTCACCTGGATCGACGGTAGCACGAAGAGATCGACGAACGGGATGGGGATCGCCCCGGCGGTCGCCGCGAGAGTGCTGTAGCCGATGATCACCGGGATCGCCCGCTTCAAGTAGATTTCCTTGAAGCGGTCGTTGACGCCGTCGAGCCGCAGGAGCGTTTCGCGGTAGGCCGTCGGTAGAAGCTCGACGAGCTGCGCCTTGAGCGCGAGTCCGCCGTATTCGGTGTCGTCGAAGCCCTCGTCCGGTTTGGTCAAGTCGATGGGCACCACGGCGTCGAACAGCCCGGCGAATTCGAGTTTCTGCTTCGCGATCAAGCCGAGCGTTTCCTCGGGGAACTCGGGGTACGGCTGCGGGTGCTGTTGCTGGGGGGACGACTCGTGCAAGCAGGTGAGGGCGAGCACAACGGGCCGGCGTTTGTTCACGCCCCGGACTTTGTGGAGCGCGTCCTTCAGTCCCCCGTGGGCGAAGTCGCGCAGCCGGCAGGTGACGATCATGAGTTGGGCTTGGGCGTCGAACGCGGCCAAATCCTCGGCCGGATCGTAGGACGGTTCGTCGAGGCCGCGCGTGTCGAGGAATGTCAGAACGGGCGCATCGACCGTCGGGAACGGGTAGATGCGCGAGGTCCGCGTACACGGGCGGAAGCCGTTGCCGATGGCGGCGTCTTCGGCGCCCGTGAGGTAACGGATGATCGAGGTCTTCCCCGATTGCGTCTTGCCGTACAACCAGAAGACCGGCGCCGGCGTCTTCGACCGCACATCGGCGATGTCGATGTCCGTCAGCGGTTCCGGCTTCCAGAAACGGCGCACGCCGCGCCAGAAGCGGTCCAGCGCGTTCGGGGTGTCCACTTTCGGTTCGTCGCTCACGCAGTTTTCTCCTGTTTGTTAGCCCGACGCGCCAGCGAGGGTCTGTGCCACCGAGAAGCCTTTGCGACC
>JANOSQ010000553.1:0-2651 GCA_031415915.1 Fimbriiglobus sp.
TTGAAGGGATTCCCGGAAGCGCCTTCGGCGTAGCGTTGGGCTTGGGTGAGGACGTTCTGTGGGCCGAGGGAGAGCTTCTTTGCCTCGACGATGGCGAGTATCCGCCCGTTGACTAACAAAGCGTAGTCCGCCGGCCCGTTCTCGGTGGGGTATTCCTCGACGGCGACTCGGTCGGCGGTATCGGGTCGGAAGGTCGAAGTGTGGGGAACGATCTTCCAACCCAGCGCGCGGAGCTTCCCATCGATCCGCGTCTTCCGCGTCAACCACTCCGGTTCATCGCGAGTCTGCTTCGCCATTCCGAGAGTTATACCAAAGAAGGGAAGAGCACGACAGCAGTTGACGGGCTGAAGCCATTTCCTAAGCGGAAGGCCTGAAATTTATGGGATGTTCGCGGCCCACCAATCATCGGCGGACTGACTTCCAAAAGCCGTTGTCATCGAGTTGTCACACTGTCGCCACCATCGGGGCGATGCGGATGCCCCGTTGTTTGGCCGTGCGAAGTCCGATCAGTTCGTAGCCTTGGGCGCGCAGGAATGGCCTCTCGGCTCGGATGCGAACACCCAGGGCGTTACCAGTCGGGCGCGGGCTGTACCGAGTCGCACGGCGACGTTGGGCCGCGTTGTTCAGCGCGATTTGCAATTGGAAGATCGTCCCCGTCCAACCTTCCATTGGGAGTGACGGCAGCCAAAGTGCGAGCACTTGACGGAAGCGGTCGTGTTCCCAAGCGAATTGCCAGAGCGTCGAGGACATTTGCGGCAGCCTCAATGATGCTAGGTTTTGCAAGGCATCTGCGCACGCCGAAGGTAGTGCTTCTCGATAGCGAGTATCAGCGCTGTAACCCGGATGGCTTGTCGGGGCCGGTCCGTTGGTGAGATCGCCGAAGTCAGGGCATCGATGATCGCTTCGCCCTTAGCCACTGGCCAGCTTTCTCGGAGGGATTGCCGGATCAACGCGGCATCCTCCACCGAGGCTTTTGTCCAATCCGCCCGCAACCCTCCCCTGACCCGCGTGTATGCGCCGGCTTTGGGGCGGTCGCCTCGGGCTTTCGCCCGTTTTCGTTTCCGCCGGGAAAGTGCCATCGGTGAAGTATACCATGGGCATGAAACGAGAAACCCCGGCGGATGCCGGGGTCGTAAGTGACAGTCTGTTTCTTCGCTGTTATCCGGCCGTGGCCGCGACCTCGGCCGCCAGCTTCGCGTCGGCACCTTTGGCGTAGTGGGCACTCATGCTGGCGTGAGAGTGCCCCAGCGCGGCCCGGACGTGCTCCAAGCTGAACTGCTCACGTAGCTCGGCGCCCTTCAAGTGACGGAGTTGGTAGGGCGTCCACCTCGGCACCTTGGCTTTCTCGCAAGCGGAGGTGACGGCGTGCCCGACGGCCATCGGAGTGAACCACTCACCCGGCGGGCGCTTCGGCTTCTCGACTCTGCGGTTGACCTGCGCTGGTTGTACTTTCGATTTCCGCTTTGCCCGAAGTTCCACTGATCGCTCGTCCCGTTGTCGACGCGGGCTGAAAAGTGGATCCGAGTCATCGAGGGCCCTTCCGTCGAGGTGCGCGTTGATGATCGACTGGGCTACCGCGCCGAGCGCTACGGTTCGATGTTGCCCCCGGTGCGCGTTCTTGTGCCGAGTCGGTCGATACGACCAGACTTCGCTGGTGCGGTCGATTTCCCCGAGTGTCATCCGACAGACTTCGGCCGGCCGCATGCCGGTGCACCGGAGTAGTTCCACAATCGCCCGTAAATGTGGCCGAAGGAACGGGATCGCGGCGGCGACGTGCGCGGGATCCGCCGGTTGCCGGGGTTCGGATTCGCGGGCTACGCAGTGCCCGCGGCGGAGCGGTGCCATCGTCTTCAACCCGTGGTAGAGCGCGACGGGGATCAGTTCTTCGGCGGCAGCCCACTTGAACGCGCTGACGATCTTGCCGATTTGCCGATTGACGTACGACCGAGACCACGTCTTGTGGATCTTTGAACCGTCCGTGGAGAGCGCTTCGTAGGTCCTGCGGAGAAACGATTCCCGGACGGCGGCGAGCTTCCTAGGGCCGAAGCTGGCAATGGGGTCTGTGCCGTAGAGTTGACGGACGGTCTTCAGGGCGTCGTTGATCATCGACAACTCCGATCCGTGCCCGTAGTAGGCCTCAGCGTGCCGACGGTACGCAGCGAGCACTTCGATCACCGTAGGGCCTTCCAAGCCCTGGGCGGGCATCTCCGGCAAACTGGCGAGCTCCAATTGCAGTTTGCCGAACGCTTCAAGCGACTCGGGGGAATTGAACGGGCCGGGGAGAAGTCGCACCCTGCGGCCTGTGGAATCGTTCCAGAGGGCTCTGGCCCGGCCACTGGCGTGTTTCAGATACCGGGCGGCGACTTTGCGGGGACGTGCCATCGGGCGGACTCCGGAGTTTCGTGAAACTATTTCACGAAACCACGCTTGGAGGACCGCGCCCGAAGATGATCGGGGTAAGGGTAAAACCCTTCGGTTACTAGGGGGTTTGGACAATACCGAGGGCCGGACTTGAACCGGCGACCTATCGCTTATGAAGCGACCGCTCTAACCGCTGAGCTACCCCGGCTGACCGAATGCGTAATTTACAGGAATTCGCAACGTTGACAAGCCAGCCTGGGTCGGGCGGGAGTGCCCTGTTTCCCGTGGGG
>JANOSQ010000554.1:0-19559 GCA_031415915.1 Fimbriiglobus sp.
CTAGCGCCGCAACGGTTTACGTCCGATATCGGCGAGCGGGGATCTTCGGCGTCTCAGCGCCAGCGGACGGCGAAACTGCTGTTGCCCAAGGTGTGGACTTCGCGCTCGGCGACGCGGGAGGATTCCAAGCAGTCGAGGAGGTCTTCGACATCGCCGAGGTTGGTGAGGGTCACGAGCTTCCAGCCGGCGTTCTGGCCGAAGGTCGTTTGCACGGCGGCTTCGCTACAAAGGGTGTCATCGCACGGATTGGCCGAGCCGACGTCGTTGAACGGACTTACGGTCTCGGGCTGGAAGAGGCTGGGCCGGGTGGCAATCATGGCGGTCTCCGACACGCGAGTCAGCGGCACGGCGAGAATCCCACATAACACCTAGAACACGGAGTCGCGGGTGTCGGAAAGATTTCGAAAAGAATAGCTCGGAAACAGCGCGGGCGTTCCGGCCGACTCGAACAATTCGCGCCCGAGTTGCAACGAATCCTCCGAGAATCGATCTGCCCGTCATTATCTGTACAATCCCGCGATGCTCACCCTACATCCGAGTCGCATTCTTTTCGAAGATCCCCACCTGATCGCGGTGGACAAGCCGGCCCCGCTGTTGACCCAAGCGCCGGAGGGAATCCCGAGCCTCGAAAGTCTCGTCAAAGCCTACATCAAGGCGAAGCACGCCAAGCCCGCCGGGGTGTACCTCGGTGTCCCGCACCGGCTAGATCGGCCCGTCTCGGGTGCGATCGTGTTCGCGCGGAACACCAAAGCCGCCCAGCGCGTCCACGCCCAGTTCGAGAGTCACACCATCCAAAAAATCTACTGGGCTTGCGTCCGCGGCGATGTCGCACCCGACGCCGGCATCTGGGAAGATTGGATTCGCAAAGTGCCGGATGAGGCGAGGGTGGAGCGGGCGTACGAAGGTGACTACGGGGCCAAACTGGCGACGCTCGAGTACCGCACCTTGCGGAAAATCGAAGCCGGCGCGTTGCTGGAACTGCGACCGCGAACCGGCCGGATGCACCAACTCCGCGTTCAGTGCGCCTGGCGCGGCTTCCCCATTTGGGGGGACGCCCTCTACGGCAGCGACCGCGGCTTCGGCCCCCCGGCCGAGGATCCGCGCGAACGGCTCATCGCCCTCCACGCCCGCCAACTGACCGTCCGGCACCCCTTCACGCAAGAAGCGTTGGTATTCGTGGCCCCGCTGCCCGAGTACTGGCCCGCAGTCTGAAAGGACTTCCGGTGGAACAAGTTTGGCAAATCGCCGGGGCGATCCTGGTATTGATCGGCTTCGCCCTGTCTCAAGGCCGTTGGCTCAGCCCGCATTCGTACCCGTATTTGCTGCTCAACCTCTCCGGCTCGGCGATCTTGGCCGTGCTCGCGGCACTCGACAAACAATGGGGTTTCCTGCTGCTCGAAGGTGTCTGGGCGAGCGTCTCGGCAGTCGGGTTGATCGCCCGCGGGCGCGGAACTGGCAAACCCATGCAATGATTTTGTCAGCACGATCAGCGGTCGTTCACCACCACCAAAATGTCGCAATTGTGGTAGAAATCGTAGCGGCTGGCCGCGATGCGGTACGGCGGCTCGGCGAGGCGTGCGACCCATTCGTCCCACATCGGAGCGGGCACGAACAGGTACGACGGATGCGGCATCGCCAAGAACGCGGCCGCGGCCTCCGGCGAGTGCAGCCGCTCGACGCGCCGGGCCGCGTAAAAGGTGATGCTCGGCTGTGAGTAGTCGAAACTGGCCACGCGGACATCGCGGTGCAGGTCGCGCGCTCCGGACTGGGCGACGAGTTCCTTCACCGCCTTGGAACGATCCACGACCACGGGCGGGAATGCGACGAGCAATGCGGCGAAGGCGACCGTCGATACGGCCAACGCGGTGACGGCCCGTTGTCGCCGATCCCGCAGCGCGAACAGGGCGAACGCCACGGCACCGAGCATCGGCAGCAGCCCGATCCATGCCCACGCGGCTAAACCCGGGAACGTTCGCAGCGATTCCGTGTAATCCCCGGCGCCGATGACCCCACCCGCCACGAGCATTCCCACGAACACCACCAGCCCCGTGAACGCGATCCCGGCGACACCCGCGATCAACGCCCAGCGCGGCAGATCGACTTCGCGCTTCGCCCAACGCACGAGGAAACTCGCCGTGAGGATCGCCAAGGCGGGGTACGCCGGGGCGATGTAATGCGGGAGTTTCGTCGCGACCAACGAGAAGAGGCCCACAACGATGCCCGACCAGAGGAGCAGCATCCGTGCAGCCCGCGAATCGGCGCCGGGGTACCACGCCCGCCGGAGTGCATCCCTCACGACGATGACGAGAAACGAACTCCAGGGTGCGAAGAAGATGCAGAGGACGCCGAGGTAGTAGAGCCACGGCCCGCGGTGGCTCTCCATCGGCTCCGTGGAGCGGCCGAGGTTCTCTTTGAAGAAGAAGGCCCGCGTCCAGTCGCCCCGCGTTTCCGCGGTGACGAGGGCGTACCAAGGGATGGCGACGAGGATCCAAACGAAGATGCCCCCGATCATCCGCACGTCGAACAGCCGACGCAACTCGCGGTGCCCGAGAAAGTATCCCGTGACGATGGCCACGGGCAGCACCACGCCGATCGGCCCCTTCACGAGCATGGCCAAAGCGCTGGCGACCCCGCACGGGAGGAACCAACTCCGCCTCCCGCCGGCGTGACCTCGCCAGAAAGTCCAGAAGTAGAGCAGCAGGAAGAAGATGAGCGTCGAATCGGGCGTCGCGGCCCGGCCGAGCTTGGCGAGTTCGAGGGTACTGGCGACGATCACCCCCGCCAATACCCCGGTCGCGGCGCCGAACATCCGCCGGCCGAGTTCGTAGGTGAGCAGGATCGAACCGAGGAAGGCGAGCGCCGAGGGGAGACGGGCGGAGAACTCGTTCACCCCGAACGTGTCGTAGCTGGCGCGGAGCAGCCAATAGAGCAAGATCGGCTTGGCGGTGCGGAGTTCCCAATTGAAGAGCGGGACGATCCAAGTGCCGGTCTCGGCCATCTCGCGGGCGCACTCGGCGTTCACGCCCTCGTCGTCGTCCCAGAGCGAGGCCGTGCCGAGTTGCGGGAAAACGAGTGCCGAGCCCACGGCGAGCAGCAGCACGTAGTGCCCGAATCGATAGGCCAACAATTCCCGCATTCCCTGCTTCCTCCGTGAAGAATCACTTCGCCCTGTCGCGGAACCCGTCGTGGCAACTCTGGCAGTGCGCCTTGGAAGCGGCGAACGCTTCCGTGCTTTTCTTCGTGTCCGCCTTGCGCAGCGCTTGCTCCAACCGCTCCGCGTCACCCTCGGCCGCGGCCAACTGTTTGGCGAAGCGGTTCGAATCCGGCAAACGCTTCACTTCCCGGTACTGCTCGATCAACAAAACCGCGTCCGCGGCTGCTGCGGAAGGATTCGGCCAGCCCGCTTCCTTCGCCGCTTTCAACTTGTCCCAGATCCCGTCGATCTCCACCATGCGGGTCGTGAGGCCGGCGACCCGGTTGACGGACGGGAACGCGGCGGGCATCCGATCCAGTTCTTCCGGCGTCGGTCGATTCAACGTCCAGCGCACCTGGAACAATCCCGCATAGCGGGGGTCGGTGCCCGCGACTTTCAGGAACTCCTCAGCTTGTTCGGGTGAGTATTGGGGATCGAGGCAGAGCCGGATGGCGACCGCCGCCGCCGGCCCACGGTGTTTACCGTGGTGGCAGTGGATGTAAATCGGGCCGGGGAGATCGCGGCCGGCCTTGGCAAGCTCCAGAATGCGCTCGCGGCCGATGCCGTCGTACCCCACGGGCAAATGAACGTACCGCAGCCCGTGTTTCTCGGCCAGCGCCACCTCGGGAGTCGCGCCGTCCACGGAGATGATCGTCTTCACGCCGAGTCGTTTCAATTCGATGAAGCCCGTCTCGCCGACGGGGCTACCGCCGCTCCACAGCTCCGGCGACACGCGATTCAGGTTGTGCAACCCCGGCGGCTCCGGGGCGACCGGAGTCGGCTCGGGGGAACACGCGGGGAGAAACAGCAGGAGTAGCAAAGCCCGTCGTGGCATCGGGGAATTGTAGGGGATGCGGGGTCGCACGCGGATGGGCGCTCCGCCGGCCGGGCGAGTCTGGCTACAATATCCCTCCCCGACCCGCTCCGGAACGCCCCGTGCGACTGCGCGATCTCCAGCCGGAATTGATGGATGACCCGGCCCTGCCGGCCGCGGAGCACCGCCGGGCGCTGGTCGGCTTGGCGCGCTTGAACAGCTATTCGGACAGCGTGGGTGTCCTTTGGCCCAAAGTGCGCCGGGTCGCGATCGAACTCGGCCGGCCGGTGAAGATCCTCGATGTCGCCACCGGATCCGGCGATGTGCCGCTCGGATTGTGGCAACGCGCGAAGCGTGCGGGTTTCAAACTCGAACTGAGCGCGTGCGACATCAGCCCGTTGGCGCTGGAAACCGCGGCGGAACGGACCTCCGCGGCCGGGGCGAGCGTCGAGTATTTCGCCGCGGACGCCCTCGCGGAGCCGCTGCCAGCCGGGTTCGACATCGTCACCTGTTCGCTCTTCCTGCATCACCTGTCCGATGACAACGCGGTGACACTGCTCGCCCGATTGGCCGAGGCGTCCGAGCGCCTCCTGCTGGTGAATGACCTGAGCCGCAGCCGGTGGAATCTGGGCCTCGTGTGGATGGCGACGCGGCTGCTGACGCGTTCCCGGGTGGTCCGCGCCGATGGCCCGCTGAGCGTCCGCGCGGCGTTCACCGCCCGGGAAGCGACCGCCTTGGCCGAGCGCGCCGGGCTGACCGGTGCCACGGTCGCGAGCCGTTTCCCATGCCGCTGGCTGCTGACGTGGAGGAAACCGGCGTGAAACTCTGGGACGCCATCGTGATCGGCGCCGGGCCGGCGGGCGCCGTGGCCGCTCGCACTCTGGCGATCAGAGGTTGGGAGGTACTGGTCGTCGATCGAGCCGCGTTCCCGCGCCGAAAAGTCTGCGGCTGCTGCTTGAATCGGCACGCCCTCTCGGTGTTGGAGGCCATCGGACTGGGCGACCTACCCGCGAAACTCGGCGCCGTTCCGTTGGATCGCGTGAAGCTGGCCGCGGGCGGGCGCTCCGCTTCCGTGCGGTTGCCCGGCGGAGTGGCCCTCTCCCGCGAGGCGTTCGACGTTGCCCTCATCGACGAAGCGGTGATCGCGGGGGCGACGTTCCAACCCGGCACGCGGGTTCAAATGCTCGAAGCCGATGCGGATGGCGTTTCGCTTTCCAACGGCTTGCGAACGAAGGTGGTGGTGGTCGCCGACGGCTTGAACGGGCGCGCTCGGGCCGAAGCACCCACTGTGCGGTCGGGGTCGCGGATCGGTGCCGGCGCGATTCTGAACGATGCACCCGACGACTATGAACCGGGGACGATTCACATGGCATCCGGTCGCGGCGGATACGTCGGCCTCGTGCGATTGGAAGACGGCCGGCTCGATGTCGCGGCGGCATTCGACGCGGGGTTCGTTCAACGCCACGGGTTGGCCGGTGCCGCGGTGGCGATCTTGGAATCGTCCGGCCTTCCACCGCTACCCGGTTTGCCCGATGCGGATTGGAAAGGCACCCCGGCGCTGACGCGCGGGCCGGTGCGGGTGGCCGGGTCGCGCTGGTTCGCCATCGGCGATGCGGCGGGATACGTCGAACCGTTCACCGGCGAAGGGATGGCGTGGGCGATGGCCAGCGCCGTGGCGGTGACCCCGCTCGTCGAACGCTGCATTCAACATGGCCCCGCCGACCTCGATACCGAATGGGTCGCCCTCCACCGCGCCTGCGTCGGCCAGCGGCAGTGGGCCTGCCGGGCGATGGCTTGGACGCTCAAGCGGCCGCGGCTCTGCCGGCTCGCGGTGCGCGGCTTGCGGTTGCTCCCGGCACTGGCCCGCCCCGTGGTTCGCTCCCTCAACCGACCCCTGATTTCCCTCCCCGGAGTGCGCTGATGCTCCTCGTGCTCCACGGCTTGGGCACCGCCCTCCCGCCCGACAGCGTGACGCAAGCCGAGTCATTGAAGTCGGCCCAAGTGCTCGGTCACCCCGCGATCCGCTCCGCGAGTTGGCTGCCGGCGATCTACGCGAAGTCGGGGGTGCGCACGCGCTTCCAAGTCCTCGGCCGGCCGTTCGTCAACGACCTCCTCACGGGAGCGCGGGTCTCCGGTTCCCCATTCTTACCGGGCGACGATCCGCTCGGGCCGACGACGGCGCAGCGGATGGCGATGTACGCCGAGCACGCCCCGAAACTCGCATGTGAGGCGGCGGCCAACGCTCTCGCCGACAGCGGGTTGTCACCGAGATCGATCACCCACCTCGTCACGGTATCGTGCACCGGCTTCGCTTCGCCGGGGTTCGATTTCGCCCTGATCCGCGAACTCGGATTGCGGGCGACGACCGAACGCATCCACGTCGGCTTCATGGGTTGCCACGCGGCGATCAACGGCTTGCGCGTCGCCAATGCCCTGGCGGCCGATCCCGCGAACACGGTGCTCTTGGTCGCCGTGGAACTGTGCAGCCTGCACTACTACACCGGGCCGGACATCGACAAGGCGATCGCCAATGCGCTCTTCGCAGATGGTGCGGCCGCGGTCGTCGCCTCGGGGCGCGGCGAAAGCGGCCACCGCGTCACCGCCACGGGTTCCGGGATCATCCCCGACTCCAGCGCCGAGATGGGCTGGGCCATCGGCGATCACGGTTTCGAAATGGTGCTGTCGAAGCGGATCCCCGTCTTCATCGAGCGGAGCCTGCGGACGTGGATCGACAGCTGGCTCGGCGAACGCGGGTTGACGGTCGGGCAAATCGGTTCGTGGGCGATCCACCCCGGGGGCCCGCGCATCTTGCAAGCCGCGCAGACGGCGCTGGAATTGACGGACGAACTCATGGCCGATTCGCGCGCCGTGTTCGCCGAGTTCGGCAACATGTCGTCGCCGACGGTGCTGTTCATCTTGAAGCGGCTGCGAGAACGCCGGGCGAGACTCCCCGCGGTGTTACTCGGCTTCGGCCCCGGATTGGTCTGCGAAGCGGCGCTCGTGGAGTGATGCCGGCGGACGTTTCGCGCAACTCCTCTCCGCACTTCACCTTTTCTTTTCGCCGGCGCCGGGCTACAAGGTGCGTCAGCGCCGGGGCACCACGGATGATGCCCCGCCCGCCGTTCGGCATCCCGATCCCCCGCAAGGATGCATCCATGCCCGTGTCCCGCCCGCTGCTCGCGGCTTGCGCCGTCGTACTGTTCTCCTTCCCGCTCACCGCTCAAACGCCGCCCACAGTCCTCAACGCCATCCGCGATGCCAAGGGCTATCTGGCCGACGGCCACCCGCACAACGCCGTGGAACTCTTGGAACGGCAGCTCCAATTCGCCAACGGCGACCGCGAGTTCAACGCCACGCTCCGCGCCGCCTACACCGCGGCGTTGAAGGAGACCCTTGCCCCGGCCGCGCAAGAGCGGGTGAAGGCGAAGCTCGCATTGTTGGGTGAACCCACGGCCGAGCTTTTACCGCCGCCCGTCTTCGGCCCCGCGCCGGACAAACCGGCTACGACCGATTGGATCAAACAGGCGACCAACGCGTTCAACCGCGCGAAATCGAACGAGCCGACGCAATTCCTCACCGCGCGCGATCTCTTCAACCTCGCCTTCCGCAACAAAGTGGAAATGACCTCCGAGCAGACCGCCGCGTGGGCCTATTGCAGGTTGAAAGTCGCCGCGGACAAATTGAACAAGTCGACCGATGCGGTGAGTGCGGCGGAAGTGGCCGGGGAAGTGGAAGCCGCACTCTCGCAGGTGCCGAACCATGCGGCGCTCCAAGAAACGGGCCGCGAAGTGTTGGCCATCGCGAAGAAACGGGCGGGCAACCGGCCGATCCCGAAAGCCGAAGCGGTTCAGACCGGCGGAAGCTTCATCATCAAGGGGGCGATGGACCCGGCGCTGGGCGAGAGGCTGATGAAAGCCGCAGAAAGCAAACGAACCGCGATTTTCGCCCGCTGGTCCGGCCCTCCCGGTGGGGCGTGGTCACCCGCGTGCGAACTGGTGATCCACGCGGACGCCGCGGCATTCGAACAAGCCACCAAACTGCCTACCGGGAGTACGGGCCGCGCCGATGTGAAACTCCAAGACGGCGCCGCCGTCTCCCGCCGGATCGACCTGCGGGCCGACGATGCAAATCTCTTGGAAGATTCGTTGCCGCGCGAACTGACGACCGTGATCCTCGCCGATCTGTTCAGCAGTCAAGCCCCGCCCAAGTGGGCCGAACTCGGCATGGCCGTGCTCGCCACGTCGGAAGTCGAAATCGGCCGGTACCTGCGCACACTGCCGCGCTGCGAGCGCGATGGAGACTTGCCCACCGTCGAGAGTTTGCTGAAAGCGACCGACATCCCTGTGAAGGGCGTGACCGGGTTCTACGTCTCCAGCGTGTCGCTCGTCGATTTCCTCGTTCGCTGGCAGGGGGAGAAGACCTTCACCGCGTTCGTCCGCGATGGCCAGCGCTACGGCGTCGAATCGGCCCTGAAGCGCCAGTACGGCGTGAAGGACTACCGGCAGTTGGAAGACGCTTGGCGCGCCAACGTGCTGGAAGCGCGGAAGTAAGGGCCAGGGTTCGGCGATCGGGTATAATCGCTCCATCGCCGAATTCTCACCGACCGTGTGCCCACATGAGTTTGCTCTGCTTGTGCCTTTTGATCGCCGGTGCTGCGCCGGATGCCCCTCAAAAGCCGGCCCCGAAATTTCAACCCGGCCGGGACACGACGTTCGTCGATGGGCCGCTCGATAAAGACGGCTACATCAATTACGAAGCGGCGCTCAATGCGCGGCTCAAGGGGAAGACCACCCCCGAAACCAACGCCCTCGTGCTGCTGCTGAAATGCCTCGGGCCGAAGCCCGAAGGGGCCGAACTGAATCCGGATTTCTACAAGGCGCTCGGGATCGACGCGCCACCGGCCGAGGGGGAGTATCTGGGGAAGTACCACCTGCATTTCGCGCTGGAGATCCGCGCCCCGAATCCCCGGGGCTTCCTCGATCACGAAGCCAAGTTGAAGCGGCAACCCTGGACCAAAGACGATTCGCCCAAACACGCCGAGTGGCTGAAGGTCAACGAGAAACCGCTCGCCATCGCGCTCGAAGCCACCCGGCGCCCCGACTACTTCCACCCGATGATTGCCCGGAAGCAGAATGGCGACCGCGACATGTTGATCATGGCTTTGATTCCGACGGTGCAGAAGTACCGGGAAATCGCGTCGCTGCTGACGCTGCGCGTCAATTGGAATTTGGGCGCGGGGAAGTTTGACGACGCCTGCGCCGACGCGCTGGCCATCCACCGCCTCGGCCGCTTGGCCGCCCGCGGCGGGAGCTTCATCGAACTGCTCATCGGCATCGCGCTCGACGGCTTGGCCCACGCCGCCGATGCGGTCATTTTCGAGCACGGCCGGCCAACGGCGAAGCAAGCCTTGGCCTACCAAGCCGAGTTGATGAAACTGGCGCCGATCACCGGCCCGGCCGACAGGCTCGCCCTGTACGAACGATTTTTCTTCTTGGATGCGGTTCAGCACTCCATCAAAGATGGGACGGCGATCCCCGCCGGCGGTGTCATCGAAGGTGTGACGGCGGAGGAGATCCTCCGGGCCGTCGATTGGGAAGCCGTCTTTCGGAAAGGGAACGGCTTTTACGACCGCATTGAAACCGCACTCAACAAGCCGACGCGGATCGAACGCCTCGCGATTTCCAAAGCGCTGGATGCGGACTTGGACTGGCTCCGCGCGAAGGCCAAGAATGCCAAGATCGACCCGACGAATCCCCCGGCAAAAATCCGGGCCGAGATCACCGAGATCCTCGCGGCGATGTACCTGGACTTGTTGATGCCCGCGTATGGCAAAATCGCCTATGCCTCCGACCGCGCCGAACAGATCAACCGCAACGGCATCGTCGCCGCCGGCCTCGCGGCCCACTTCGCCGACCGCAAGAAATACCCCGGGGCCTTGGCCGACCTCGTGCCGAAGTATTTGGCCCGCGTGCCGGTCGATGTTTTCGGCGGACAGCCGGTGATCTACAAGAAGACCGACACCGGCTACCTGCTCTACAGCGTCGGCGCGAACGGGATCGACGACGGTGGCCAATTGCTCTCCGACGAGCCGCGCGGCGACGACATCGGCATTCGCCTGCCGCGGAAGTGAAACCGGGCGGGACGGTGGCACACGGCCCCCGTAACCTAACGGGGCCGACGCCCGCCCCCGACCGCTTTCCGGAGCCTGCCCCGTGCCGTCGAACCTCTCGACCCTCACCCGCGTTCTCGTCCTGCTCGTCGCCGCCATCGGCTTCCTGTTCGACACGTATGAACTGTTGATGTTCCCAGTCATCGGGTCGGACGCCATCTCCGAACTCCTTTTCCGCAAAGACTTCCTCGCCCTCGACGCGGGGCAAAAAGTCACCGTCGGCGATTGGGCCGGGCGGATGCTCTGGATCGCGGCCCTCTGCGGCGGGGCCTTCGGCTTGATCGGCGGCCTGCTCATCGACCGTCTCGGCCGTCGCACCATCATGATCGCCAGCATCCTGCTCTACTCGCTCTCTCCGGTGGCCGCGGCGTTCAGCAACGAACTCTGGCAGCTCATCGTCTTCCGCTGCACGACCTTCGTCGGCGTCTGCGTCGAGATGGTCGCCGCCGTGACCTGGCTCGCCGAACTCTTCGACAACAAGCGGACGCGCGAGATGGTCATCGGTTGGACACTCGCCATGGCTTCCCTCGGCGGCATCTTGGTCACCGAGGTCTACAGCGAGATCGTCGACATGGCCAAGACCCCCGGTCGACTGCCGACTCTGCCGTTCCCCGAAGGCTACCTAGTTGAGAACGTCGGTTGGCGCTGGACGCTGCTCACCGGCTTGATTCCCGGAGCGTTGATCTTGCTCTTGCTCCCATTCGTGCCCGAATCGGGCGTCTGGAAACAGCGCCGCCGCGACGGCACCTTGAAGCGGCCCGGCCTTGGCGAACTCTTCACCCCGACCCTCCGTCGCACGACACTGGTCACCACGGTGCTGTCCGCATGCGCTTACGCAGCCGCCTTCGGCGCCCTGCAACTCACGCCGCTGCGTATCAGCCCCGGGCTGCCCGACTTGGCCGCACGGCAAGCCGAGATCAACGAGTCCGAGAAGTCGGCGACGACTGCGCCGTTGAAGAAGGAACTCGGCGAGAAGAAGAAGGCCCTCGCCCAAGACACCAAAGCCCGCCGGGGTGACATCCAGCGCTGGCAGGAGATCGGCGGGCTGACCGGGCGGATACTGCTCGCGATGCTGCTCTTGGTTCTCCCGAGCCGCTTGCTCATCCGCATCTTCCTGATCCCCGGAATCTTCCTCTTCCCGCTGGCGTATCTGGAGATCGTGAAGATGGACTACGTCCTCTTCGCGGCGTCGATTTTCTTCTGCGGTCTGTTCACCGTCGCGCAGTTCAGCTTCATGTCGGAGTTCCTGCCCAAAGTCTTCCCGATGCACCTCCGCGGCACCGGCGGCAGCTTCGCCACCAACGTCGGCGGGCGCATGATCGGCACCATGGCCGCGACGCTGAACACGGAGTTGCTCTCCAAACTCTTCGCCAGCGAGTTCGCCAAGCCGACCCCGATGGACGTGGCCAAAGCCGCCGCCGTCATCGGCGGGGCGGTGTACCTGATCGCGTTCTTGGCGACGTTCTTCCTGCCAGCAACTGCGAAGGCCGACGAGGTTTGAGGAAGCGGCGACGAGCCGCCACTCCACCTGCTATAAAGCGAAATACCCTGCGGTGGCCGGCGAACCGCTGGATGCTCCCATTTCCCATCGAACGAGGCGACCATGGCCAACGATCGCGACGATGACCGCTGGGGCGAAGACACCGCCGACGCCCCGCTCGACCCGACCACCTTGCGCCTGGCTCGGGAGAAAGTGAAACTCCCCGCGCGGTTGCTCCTGGCCGCGGCGATCTTCATGATTTTCTGGGCGGTCTTCAGCATCGGGCTCTCCTTCTCCGGCCAAGACTTCACCGTCCAATTCTTGGAGTACATGGAGCAGCAACAACCGCCTGGGAAAGCCCGCGACGACATGGCGAAAGAAGTCGAGAAGGCCCGCACCCGGGATAAAACCGTCGAGCACATACAGACGGCCGTTTTCAGCACGATCGGGTTGACGCTCGACATCATCATCCTCGTCGGCGCCTTGCGGATGCAGAGCCTGCGCGGCCGGACGTTGGCGATGGTCGGTGCCATTTGCGCGATCATCCCGATCAACTCCTGCTGCTGCGTCGGGATGCCCATCGGAATTTGGGCGCTGATCGTTCTGATGAACTCCGACGTGAAAGCCGCGTTCGACACGACCGTGCAGCTCGGCAGTTCCCCGGCGGGGCCGATGGACGACGACCTCCGTTAACATCCCCGGAGTGGCCCGATGCCCGTGATCCGTTGCCCGCATTGCCAAACGTCGGTGGAAATCCACGCCGACGACGTCGGCTACAAGGTGCTCTGCCCGAGTTGCAACAGCGCCTTCCAAGCCGGCGACGGCGAACGCGCCGCGCCGGAGCCGCTCCCCCGGCCCGAACCGGCGCCGACCCCGCGCGACTCCGGGGATCGCACGGTGCGCTGCGCCGGCTGTCGGGGAACCGTCCAAGTCGGCGCCGAGGACATCGGCCATACGGTCGAGTGCCCGCTCTGCGGCGAGAAGTTCCGGGCGACGGACGACGATGACTACCGCCCCCGTTCGGCCGGAGCGGGTCGATCCTCGCGGCGTTCGGAGCGATTTGACGACGACGACGAGGATTACGACGACCGGAGTTACGGGCGCCGGCGCCGCTATCGCGATGAAGACAAAGGCTACATCCTGGAAACGGCCCGCGCGGCCATCGCTTGGCCGGCGAACGGCTTGATGTGGACCGGGATCGTCATGCTCGTGCTCTACGTCCTCGGCGGCATCGGCTTGCTCATCGCAGGGGCGGTCAACATCGATTCCCGCAACAAGCGCGATGAAGAAGACGCCGTCGCGTTCTTCATCATCGGGGCACTCCTCTTGGCGTTCGGCGGGGCCCACGGTTTATTCATGGCACTCTCCGGCTACAAGATGAAGCAACTCCGCGGCACCGGTTGGGGCTACGCCGGGGCCAGCATCGGCATGGCGACCATCGCGCTGTCGCACCCCTGCTTCCCGACGACGTGGGCCGCGGTGACCTTCGGCATCTGGGCGCTCGTGTCGCTGAGCAAGCGCGAGGTCAAGGAAGCTATCGCCATCAACAAGGGGAAGGAATTCTAGGAATGCTCGATTTCGACAAGGCCGGCGGTTTGGTGTCCGCCATCGCGCAAGACGCCGCGACCGGGGAAGTGCTGATGATCGCCTGGATGAACCGCGAGGCATTCGAGGAGACGGTGCGGACCAAACGGGCCGTCTACTTCAGCCGGAGCCGCAACCGCCTCTGGCGCAAGGGCGAAGAGAGCGGCCACGTGCAAAACGTGCGCGGCATCTACATCGACTGCGACGCCGATGCGGTACTTTTGAAAGTCGAGCAAGTCGGCGGGGCCGCCTGCCACGCGGGGTACAAGTCCTGCTTCTTTCGGGAGTTGTCGGACGGTGAATTGAAAGTGATCGCGGAGCGCGCAGTCGATCCCGCAACGGTGTACGGGAAAGGGTGATTGGTGCTGCGACACGCGTGTGATTCGGATTGGTTTCTTTCAGAGCCGGATGCGTTAGCGACGTCTGACGCTAGAACGTCGCTAACGCGTCCGGCTCTGAAATAACCCATCAATGTGACACGGCGTAATCCGTTCCGAGGCACAGAAACAACCGCTGAGAGGCTCTCCGATGAAACTCGCCGCTTCGGTCGCCGCGCTCCTTTTCGCCGGGCCGCTGTTCGCCGCGGAACCGGGCAAACCCAACATCCTCGTCATCGTCGCCGACGACCTCGGCTACTCCGACCTCGGTTGTTACGGGGGCGAAATCGCGACGCCGCACCTCGACGGGCTGGCGAAGGGCGGCCTGCGCTTCGGCCAGTTCTACAACACCGCCCGCTGCTGGCCGTCGCGGGCGGCGATCCTCACGGGCTACTACGCCCAGCAGGTCCGCCGCGATACGGTGCCCGGCATCAAGAGCGGCTCGCAAGGCGTCCGGCCGGAATGGGCGCGGCTGCTGCCGGAGATGCTGAAGCCGCTCGGGTATCGCTCGTACCATTCGGGCAAATGGCACGTCGATGGAAAACCCTTGGACAACGGCTTCGACCACTCGTACAGCCTCGACGACCACGATCGCCACTTCGCCCCGAAGGCCCACACCGAAGATGGCAAACCGCTGCCCGCCGGGAAGGAAGGCTATTACTCCAGCACAGCGATCGCCGGGCACGCCGTAAAGTGCTTGAAGGAGCACGCGACTCAACACTCCGGGAAGCCTTTCTTCGAGTACCTCGCCTTCACGGCCCCGCATTTCCCCGTGCAGGCTCCGCCGGAAGACATCGCTCCGTACAAGAAGAAGTACCTCGCCGGGTGGGACGAGCTGCGCGACGAGCGCTGGAAGCGGATGCAAACGCTAAAGCTCGGCGGATCGACCCTTGCCCCGATCGAACGGGACGTCGGCCCGCCGTACCACAACGCGGATGCGATCAAGAAACTCGGGCAGAACGAATTGAATCGACCCGTGCCGTGGAAGGATCTGACCGCGCAGCAGCGCGAGTTCCAAGCCGGGAAGATGGCCGTACACGCCGCGATGGTGTCCCGCATGGACGCCGAGATCGGCCGGGTACTGAAGCAGTTGAAGGAGATGGACGCGCTCGACAACACCCTGATCTTCTTCCTCTCGGACAACGGTGCCAGCGCCGAAATCATAGTCCGCGGCGACGGCCACGACCAACACGCCGAGTGCGGCACCGGGGCGACATTCCTGAGCATCGGGCCGGGCTGGTCGAGCTTGGCGAACACCCCGTTCCGCCGGCACAAGACGTGGGTTCACGAAGGGGGCATCTCGACACCGCTGGTCGTCCACTGGCCGAAGGGCTTCGCCGCGAAGGGAGAGATTCGGACTACGCCAGGGCACATCGTCGATTTGCTGCCGACGATCCTCGACGCGGCGGGCGGTAAGCCACAGGAGAAGGCGCCGCCGGCGCCGGGCAAGAGTTTGCGACCGCTGTTCGCCAAGGACGGTTCGGTGACGCACGATTCCATCTGGTGGTTGCACGAGGGGAACCGGGCCTTGCGCGTCGGGGACTGGAAGATCGTCGCGGCCGGGAAAGATTCCCCGTGGGAACTCTACGACCTGAGTGCGGATCGCTCGGAATCGAAGAATCTGGCGAAGGCGAACCCGGAGAAGGTGAACGAGCTGGCTCGGCTCTGGACGCTGCGGTTCGAGGAGCACGCGCTGCTGGCGAAGAAGGATTTGAAGTGAAGCATTCGTCAATAGTTCGGCGATGGACCGGCTCGTCAGAGCCGGACGCGTAAGCGACGTTTGGTTCGAATCGAGCGTCGCAAATATTTATCTCGACCGAGTTCGAACGTCGCTTACGCGTCCGGCTCTGACGAGCCGTTTTGCGCAGTACAAGTTCTCACGAGTCCATCAACATGCTTCGCTCCGCAGCTCTCGCACTTCTCATCGGTTCCTTTGTCACGTCGCCATCGCAAGCGGCCGATGCGCCGCTTTCATTCCAGCAAACGCTGGCGAAGGAACCGGTGGCCGAGTTGGCCAAGGACGCCCGTGCCAAAGGGGATGCCGGCCGCGGGGCGGTGCTGTTCTTCCAACAGTTCCTCGCCTGCGCCAAGTGCCACGATGCCGACACCGGCACGCAACTCGGGCCCGACTTGGCGAAGGTCGGTAAAGAGGGAACCGCGGAGTACCTCATCGAAGCGGTGTTGCTGCCATCGAAGGTGGTGAAGAAGGGTTACGAATCGATCCTCGTCACGTTGACCGACGGGCGGACGATCACCGGGTTGATCGCCGAGGAAAAAGAGGGGCGGGTGACACTTCTCGACCCCGCGGCCGCGGGCAAGCGCATCGTGCTGGCGGGCGCCGACATCGAGAAGCGTTCGACCGTTCCGCAATCGCTGATGCCCGACGGTATGGTGAACGCCCTCTCGGATCGCCAGCAGTTCCTCGACCTCGCCAAGTACCTCATCGAAATCGCGGAGCAAGGCCCGGCCCGCGCCAAGGAACTCCGCCCGGCCCAGACCGCGCTCGTGATCCCCGAGTACGAGCAGGACATCGACCACGCCGGGATGATAAAGCGACTCGATGCGAAGGCGCTCAAGCGCGGCGAAGCGATCTACACCCGCATTTGCGCGAACTGCCACGGGACGAAGGACGCCCCCGGTTCGATGCCGACCTCGTTGAAGTTCGCGTCGGACAAATTCAAGAACGGCGGCGACCCGCACAGCCTTTACCAAACGCTGACCCGCGGCTACGGCATGATGGCCCCGCAAACCTGGATGGTGCCGCAGCAGAAGTACGACGTGATCCACTACCTCCGCGAGACCTTTCTGAAGCCGCACAACAAGAGCCAATTCCACGCGGTCGACGACGCCTATTTGGCGGCGTTGCCGAAGGGCCAATCCGTCGGTCCGCCGGCGGTGACGGTCGAACCGTGGGTGACGATGGACTACGGCCCGAGCCTCATGAACACCTACGAAATCGGCGGGCCGGGGCCGAACATCGCCTACAAGGGAATCGCCGTAAGGCTGGATGCCGGGGCAGGGGGGGTCTCCCGCGGGAAGCGCTTCGCGCTCTTCGACCACGACACCTTGCGCTATGCCGCGGGCTGGACCGGCGACGGATTCATCGATTGGAAGGGGATCCACTTCAACGGGCAGCACCAAGTCCACCCGAAGCTCGCGGGAGACGTTCAAGTTGCCAATCCGGTCGGACCGGGTTGGGCGAACCCGGAGACCGGCACCTTCGACGACACCCGATTGAAAGGCCGCGACGACCGCCGTTACGGTCCGTTGCCCCGCGAATGGGCGCAGTTCAAAGGCACCTACCAATTCGGGGATCGCACGATCCTCTCGTACACCGTCGGCGACACGGCCATCTTGGAATCGCTCGGTGCAGAGACCGATTCCAAGTTCCCCGCCGCGACCATCTTCACGCGGACACTCGAAATCGGCGCGGGCACCAAGGAACTCCGCGTCCGGCTCGTTTCCAAATTCGCTCCGGTCAGAGTCGTCAGCGATGGCGCCGCCATCCGAACGGAAACCTTGTCGGGCTCGGTAGTGCTGTTCCTAGCCCCGTCGAAGGAGACTCGACGATTCAAAGTGCTGATGTCCAATGGCAAACCCGACGAACTCGCGGCATTCGCCAAGACCAGCCCGGCGCCGCAGCCGTTGAAACCCCTCACTGAAGGCGGCCCGAAACGCTGGCCCGAGGTTTTGAAGACGACCGTCGCGCTCGGCAAGAACGACGGCCCCTTCGCGGTCGATACCTTCGCGCTGCCGGAGAAGAACCCGTGGAACGCCCAACTCCGGCTGACCGGGTTCGACTTCTTCCCCGATGGCAAACGGATGGCCGTCTGCTCGTGGGACGGCGACGTTTGGATCGTCTCCGGCCTCGACAAGCTCACCGAAGGGTTGACGTGGCAGCGGATCGCCACGGGGCTTTTCCAACCGCTCGGGTTGAAACTGCGCGACGGGGCGATCTTCGTCTGCTGCCGGGATCAAATCGCCAAGCTCCACGACTTCAACGGTGACGGCGAAACCGATTTCGTCGAATGCTTCAACAACGACCACCAAGCGACGGAACACTTCCACGAATTTGCGATGGGCTTGCAGACCGACGCCGAGGGGAACTTCTACTACGCCAAGAGCGGCCGGCACGCCCTCCCGGCGGTCGTGCCCCACCACGGGACGCTGTTGAAAGTGGCTAAGGACGGTTCGAAAACCGAAATCCTCGCCACCGGATTCCGCGCCGCCAACGGCGTCTGCCTCAATCCGGACGGCACCTTTTACGTCACCGACCAAGAGGGCTTCTGGACACCGAAGAACCGCATCAACCTCGTCGAGAAGGGGGGCTTCTACGGCAACCTCTTCGGTTACACCGACATCGTGGACACCTCCGATGCCGCGATGAAGCAGCCTCTCTGTTGGGTCACCAACGAGTTCGACCGTTCGCCGGCGGAACTGCTTTGGGTCACGTCCGAGAAGTGGGGCGCGCTCAAAGGGTCGCTGCTCAACATCTCCTACGGGGCCGGGAAAATCTTCGTCGTGCCGCACGAGAAGGTGAACGGTCAGACCCAAGGCGGGATGGTCGCATTGCCGTTGCCGCCGTTCCCGACCGGGATCATGCGCGGCCGCTTCCACCCGACCGACGGGCAACTCTACACCTGCGGGATGTTCGCCTGGGCCGGGAACCAACTCGCCCCCGGCGGCTTCTACCGCGTCCGCGCCACCGAGAAACCCGCCGACCTGCCGGTGGGTTTGAAGGCCAAAGCCGGCGCCGTCGAAGTGACCTTCACCGACACGATCGACGCGAAGAACGCGGCCGACGCGAAGAACTACGAGATCAAAGTTTGGGGCTTGAAGCGGAGCGCCAATTACGGATCGAAGCACATCGACGAGCGCGCCCTCACCGTGGCGAGTGCCTCGCTGTTGCCGGATGGGAAAACCGTCCGGCTCGCCATCGACGGCCTCGCGCCGACTTGGTGCATGTCGATCCAGTACCGGTTGAAGGGCGCCGATGGCCGGGCGATCACCGGGGTCATCCACAACACGATCCACGAGATCGAAGGGCAAAAGAAAGCGGCTCCGAAACCCGAACCAAGCAAGCCGACCGCGCACACGGATCGCCATCTCGAGGGCTGGACGATCCGCGTCGATGACCGCTTGCTCAAGGGGCCGGACGAAGCGCTGGGGACGAAGTCGCTGCGGTTCCTCGAAGGGAAGTTGGCCGACATCAAGGTGGTGGTGCCCGCGGACAAGTTGAAGAAGCTCCAAGCGGTGGTGATCGTCCTCGACCTGTCCCATGGCAATCTCTCGTCGATGCAGTACCATCCGAGCAAAGGCTGGTTGAAGGCGAATGGCTATTCCGAGGATCTCGCGAAGTGCGTGCACATCCCGATTGCCGCGCAACTGCCGACGAAGCGGAGCATCAACGAGCAACCTTGGGTCATCTTGCACGAACTCGCCCACGCTTACCACGATCAGGTGCTGAGCTTCGACGATCCCCGCATCGTCGCGGCGTACGAGAAGTACAAAAAGAGCGGCCGCGGGGATAAGACGCTGCTGTTCAACGGCCGGCGCGTGAAGCACTACGCCCTGACGACGCCGATGGAGTTCTTCGCCGAGATGACCGAAGCGTACTTCGGCGTCAACGATTTCTTCCCCTTCACCCGCGCGGAGTTGAAGGAATCCGAACCGGAGATCGAAGAGTTGCTTTCCGGGATTTGGGATTCGCCCAAAGCGAAGAAGTGAGTCTTGTCCTCGTTGGAGTTCAACCTTCAGGTTGTCCTCGTCGAATCGAGTCTTCGAGAATCGACGTCTTCCCGCCAGCAATCCGCGTCCGGTCTCGCAGACTCGCCCGGACGATGACAACCTAAAGGTTGAACTCCAACGAAGATCCCATGAAAATCGCCCGCATCCTCGCTTACCGCGTCGAGCTCCCGTTGGTCGAAACCACCTACAAGTGG
>JANOSQ010000555.1:0-2445 GCA_031415915.1 Fimbriiglobus sp.
GCGCCAGAACTTAACCATGCGGATGCGGATGCGTCGGTTCACCCGCTTGACCAACGGCTTTTCCAAGAAGCTCGAAAACTTGGAGCACATGGTAGCGCTTCACTTTTTCGTCTACAACTTCATCACCCGGCACACGACGCTACGGATGCCGCCCGCGTTGAAGGCCAAAGTGACCGACCACCTTTGGGATTTCGAGGAACTGGTTTCCATGATCGACCGTGCCGAAACCGACCGGAAAAAGAAACTGATTTCAAACTGAGACACTACCCGAGTTTCAGCTCGTTGGCCTTCGCGTCGTAGCTCAACACCGCCCCGCCGACACCCAGTTCGAAGCGCGCCGCGTCATCCGGCTGAAATGTGCCCCGGACTTCCCACTGTGAGCCGCCGAATTCTTTCGCGGTGGATTCACCCGCTTTGTATTCGCGCGCATCCCATGAGCGCGACTTAGAGCGCAGGGCGTCCAGTTCCTTCACCGGCGTCCTCGTCAATCGCGGGCCTTCGGGGGTCGTTTTTAAGCCGAGTTCGAGCCGCAGCGACATCGCCTGGTTGAATGCCATGCCGGGGGAGGGGGCTTGGAGCCACCCCATCTGGACGATGCGTTTTTTCGGCGCGTCGGAGAATGTCTGCGCGGCGTAGAAGCCTTTCCCGGCGTTACCTTTCAAAATTTTCGTCTCCGGGTCGAACTTCTCACCTTCGAAGGTGCCGACCATGTAGTCGCTGCTCGCGCCGCTGAGCACCCACTTCGATTTCTTCGCGTCCCCGTCGAGCGGCAATTCGAAGAGTGTCGCCGCATTTCAATGCCGCGCGATTGCGAATAAACCTTGCGCCGATATCGTCCCTTAAAGACCCCTCCCGATTCATCTCACCCGCGAGGCCGCTTTGAAAACTCACCTTGTACTCCTGATGTCCTGCGGACTTATCCCGGCGCTGTTTGCGAATCACGGTTGGGGGGCTGAACCGGTGCCCGAGTACGACCTGGTCATCCGCAACGGCCGCATCGTGGACGGCACCGGCAACCCGTGGGTCCACGGGGATGTCGCCATCAAAGACGACAAGATCGTCGCCGTCGGCCGCGTGCCGGAGGGCAAGGCCAAACGCACCATCGACGCGAAAGGTCTGGTCGTCGCGCCGGGCTTCATCGACATCCACTCGCACTCGGACGATCTGCTCCTGGAAGATGGCCGCGCTCAGAGCAAGATCCGGCAAGGGGTCACGACGGAGGTCCTCGGCGAGGGGCGCTCGGCCGGACCAGCGAAAGGCCAACTTCCGGCGCGCAGCTTGAGCGTACGCGGGAAGGAAGTGAAGTGGTCCACGCTCGGCGGCTACTTCGACGCCATCGACAAGGCCGGCGTCAGCGTGAACGTGGTCAGTTACGTCGGCTTGGACAACATTTGGGAATGCGCGATGGGCCAGTCGCACGCGCGCCCCAGTGCCAAGCAACTCGACGAGATGAAGGTGCTGCTCGGGGAGGCGATGGACGAAGGCGCTTACGGCCTTTCCTCGCTGCTGATGATGCCCCCGGGATCGCTCGCGACCACGGACGACCTCGTGGAACTCTGCAAAGTGGTGAAGAAACACGGCGGCCTCTTCTCGTCGCACATCCGCAGCGAGGGGATGGACGTATTCACTTCGATCAAACAAGTGATCGAAGTCGGAGAGCGCGCAGGCGTACCGGTGGACATCATCCACATCAAGATCGCCGACGAGAAGCTGTGGGGGAAGATGAAGGACGCGGTCGAATTGATCGACGCCGCGCGGAAGCGCGGCGTGAATGTGCAGGCCAACGTCTATCCCTACACGCGCGGCAACAACAACTTGGCGAGCATCATCCCGCCGTGGGCGCACGAGGGAGGGACCGGCAAAATGATGGAGCGTCTCAAAGACCCGAAGGACCGCGAGCGCCTGAAGAAGGAGATCAAGGGCGGCGTGGAGGGCTGGTACAACCATTACACTGCCGTCGGCGGCGATTGGTCGCGCATGCTCGTCAGTGGTCGCGGCACCTACGAAGGGTTGACGATGGACCGCGTGATCGCGGCGAAATCGAAGGGGAAGGAGCCGGCCCCAGATCCGCTCGACCTCCTCTTCGACATCTTGATCGAACAGGGCGGCTCGGTGCCGACGGTGTTTGCCCACCACGACGAAAAAGACATGAACCTTGCGATGCAGCAGCCTTGGTGCTCGATCGGCTCGGACGGGGCTGCTTACGCGATCGAGGGGCCGCTCAGGCGGGGGAACCCGCACCCGCGCAACTTCGGCACCTTCCCGCGCGTGCTGGGCGTGTATGTCCGCGACCGGGGCGTGCTGAAACTCGAAGACGCGATCCGCAAGATGACCTCGCTCAACGCCGCCAAGATCGGCTTGATCGACCGCGGAACTCTGCGGGCGGGCGCCTTCGCCGATGTGACCGTCTTCGACCCGGCGACCGTCGTCGACAAATCGACGTAC
>JANOSQ010000556.1:0-4449 GCA_031415915.1 Fimbriiglobus sp.
CGATTGAAACGCACCGACGAAGTGAAGTTCGTGATCGCGACGCGACGGGATTGGGATTGGACGGTCGATATTGTAAAGCGGCATCGATTGGATACCCGGCTCACGGTCCAAATCAGCGCCGCATTCCACGATGTGACCTTGCGGCAACTGGCCGAGTGGATCTTGGAATCGAGGTTGAACGTCCGCTTGCAGTTGCAAGCGCACAAATACATCTGGGATCCGAAGACGCGCGGGGTGTGACGCCGACCGAAGAGGGGCGCTCCACCTCTGCGCGCTGGGCAGGACGTAAAAAAGAGACACGCTCCGGGGCCAGCTTCCTTAGCTCTCCCCTCGGCCGAGTCTCCACTTCCATGCTAATCGCAGATCGAGACAGGTCAATTCGGGATTTTCACACAGCAATACAATCTCCCCATGCACCACGACTGGGACGCCATCATCATCGGCGGCGGGGCCGCCGGGTTGTTCGCCGCCATCTTCGCCGCGGAGCGGGGGCGGCGCGTGCTGCTCCTCGAAAAGGGCCGCAAGGCAGGCGTCAAAATCCTCATGTCCGGCGGCACGCGCTGCAACATCACCCACGACTGCGACAACCGCGGCATCGTCGAAGCCTTCGGCCCCAACGGCCGCTTCCTCCACTCGGCCCTCGCCGCGTTCGGCCCCAAGGATGTCCTCGCCTTTTTCCACGCCGAGGGGGTGATGACGAAGGTCGAAGAGACCGGCAAAATCTTCCCCGTCGGCGACCGCGCCGTCGATGTGCTCGACGCCATCTTGCGCCGACTCGACCGCAGTCGGGCCAAGTTCGCACTCGCCGAACCGGCGCTCGCCGTCGAGAAGATGAACGAGAGCGGCTTCCGCGTTTCCACCGGCACTCGTCAGATCACCTGCGAACACCTGCTCATCACGACGGGCGGATTGTCGTACCCCGGCTGCGGAACTACCGGCGATGGCTACGGCTTCGCCAAGCAGTTCGGCCACACCGTCACCGCGACGCGGCCGGCGCTCGTGCCGCTGACGGTCAACGCGAGTTGGGTGCCCGAATTGAAAGGGATCACGGTGCCGCACGCGGGGCTGAAAGTGTTCGACCCCGCGAACAAGCTGCTCGACGCGCGGAAAGGCTCGATGCTCTTCGCCCACTTCGGGCTGACCGGCCCGGCCCCGCTCGATGTCAGCCGTGCCGTCAGCGCCCACGCCACACCGAACCGACTGACCTTGGAGATGGACTTCCTCCCGGGCGAAACGGAAGCGGGGTTCGACGAGTTCCTCAAGGTGGAAACCCTGGCTCAGGGGAAGAAGCAACTCGCCGGGGTGATGGCCGAGCGCCTCCCGCGGCGCATCTGCGATGCGATGCTGGCGCAGGCCGAGATGCCGTTGGATCGCAAAGCGGCGGCGCTGAGCAAAGTCGATCGGCAGAAACTCGCGGGCATGGCCAAGCGGATGCGCGTGCCGCTGCGCGGTACCCTCGGTTTCGAGAAAGCCGAGGTCACCGCCGGCGGCGTGAGCTTGGACGAAGTCGATTCGCGCACGATGCAGAGCAAGATTCAGCCTGGCCTGTTCTTCGCCGGCGAGGTTCTCGATTTAGACGGCTGGATCGGCGGCTACAACTTCCAAAGCGCGTGGAGCACGGGGTACTTGGCCGGCAGGGGGTTGTGAGGCAGACTCGACTTATTGCCCGGCACATGCGATACTGATTGTGGAAACGAAGTCGCCGCCCAACTCATCGAAGAAGCCGTAGCATCGCTGCCGGAGAGTTGAATATACCTACTCCCTCGAGGAGACCCCGCCGATGAGCCGAGTTGAAACCACGCGGTCGCTGTTCCACGATCTCTGGGGTAATCGTCCCTTCCGAGCGTTCGCGATCAACTTCGAGAATGGCGATAGGGTCGTCGTCGAGCATCCGGAAAACGTGGCATTCGACTTCCGTGAAAACGGACAAAACGATTTCGTTCTACGCAACAACAAACTCCGCTACTTCGCCACATTCTCGGCGATCACCAGTCTCGCCATCCTCGACGAGGCCGAAGTCGCGGCATGATCCCTACCCATCGGTTCGCGGCTCCGCTACACAACTCCACACCCTATCTCTCCCGCGTCGGAGTCCGCGATGTCGTTTTTCCCCGATGTGCCCAAGATCGCCTACGAAGGCCCCAAGAGCACGAACCCCTTCGCCTTCCGGCACTACAACCCGACGGAGGTCGTCGAAGGCAAGACGATGGCCGAGCACTTCCGCTTCGGCGTCGCCTACTGGCACACTATGCGCGGCACCGGTTCCGACCCGTTCGGCGCCGCAACCATGATCCGCCCGTGGGAAGACGGCTCCGACCGGCACCGTATGGATCTCGCCCGCATCGACGTGGCCTTCGAGTTCATGTCGAAGCTCGGCGTGCCCTACTACTGCTTCCACGACCGGGACGTCAGCGGCGAGGGGGACGACCTCCGCGAGACGAACGACCTGCTCGATAAAGTTGTGGCCAAGTTGAAGGCCAAGCAGCAAGAGACCGGCATCAAGCTCCTGTGGGGCACGGCCAATCTCTTCAGCAACCCGCGCTTCGTCCACGGGGCAAGCACGAGCTGCAACGCCGACGTCTTCGCGTTCGCCGCCGCGCAAGTGAAGAAAGCGATGGAAGTGACCCAGGAACTCGGCGGCGTGAACTACGTCTTCTGGGGCGGTCGCGAGGGCTACAGCAACCTCTACAACACCGACCTCAAGCGCGAACTCGACCACTTCGCCAAGTTCCTGCACCTCGCCGTGGACTACAAGAAGAAGATCGGCTTCACCGGGCAGTTCCTCATCGAGCCGAAACCGAAGGAACCGACGACCCACCAGTACGATTTCGACAGCGCCACCTGCGCCGCGTTCCTGCGCGGCTACGGCCTCATCAACGACTTCAAACTGAACATCGAAACGAACCACGCCACGCTGGCCGGGCACACGATGATGCACGAACTCGAGTACGCCCGCATCAACGGCCTGCTCGGCAGCATCGACGCCAACCGCGGCGACGAACTCATCGGCTGGGACACCGACCAATTCCCAACCAATCTGTACACGACCACGCAGGTGATGCTCGTCGTGCTCGAGCAGGGCGGCCTCGGCTCGGGCGGGTTCAACTTCGACGCCAAGGTCCGCCGCGAGAGCTTCGAACCGGTCGATCTGTTCCACGCCCACATCGGTTCGATGGATTCGTTCGCCCAAGGGTTGAAGATCGCCGCGGCGATCCGCAAAGACGGCGTCCTGAAGGATTTCGTGAAGACACGTTACGGCAGTTGGGACACCGGCATCGGCGCCTCCATCGAAGCCGGGAAAGAGGACTTCGCGAGCCTGGAAGCCTACATGCTCAAGAAGGGGGAGACGCAGGCGAATACGTCCGGCCGGCAAGAGATGCTGGAGAACGTGGTGAACCGGTATCTGGGGTGATGGGGGAATCAAGGGAGCCGCCGTCGCCAGTACCCGGGGCGGCGGCTCAGCGAATCGAAGTCAATCGGCTTTGTCATCCATGGTGAAGGAATCCAAGACGATCCCGCCGCCCGCCGGGTTCGGCAGCGCCTTGACGAAGGTGGCCCAAGTGTGCGCCGTCTGCGGCCGCAACGGTTCGGACTGCCCGCCGAATAGGAGAATGTAGAATTTGACTTCGGACGGTGTCTCGGCGCGAGCGACGGCCGGCGCCGAGAGCAGCGCCGCCAAGAGAAGGGATCGAATCGGGATCATGGCGATGGCTCCGCGGAGGGTTTCCGAGAGTCATCGACCGACGGGCCGGGCCGCGTGGGCGCAACCGCGAAGCGAAGGGCGGCAGTCGCCCGCGCCGACCGGACGCCCGATGCGGACAGTAAAATCGATCCGTTGGGAAATTTGCCGCCACAACCGAAGTCGGATACGAGCCGGACGCGTGAGCGACGGACCGATCGCACGGGGTCACAATTCGTAACTTGCCGTGGGGAACGCGGTCCGTCGCACACGCGTCCGGCTCGTACTCGACTGATCGTCACTTCACGGTGGCGAGGATGTCGTCTTCGGTCATGATGAGGTACTCCTTGCCGTCGACGGTCACTTCGCTGCCGGAGTAGGATGTGAAGAGCACGCGGTCGCCGACCTTGACTTGAAAGGGCGCCCGCTTGCCCGTTTCCAAGGGCTTGCCTTCGCCGATGGCCAGGATCTTGCCCTGCTTCGGCTTCTCCTTGGCCGTGTCCGGCAGGATGATCCCGCCGGCCGTCTTCGCCTCGGCTTCCAAGCGCTCGACCACGATCTTGTCGTTCAATGGGATCAGCTTCATCGGTGACTCTCGTAGGTCACGCTCGGCGTGACGGTGTGGAAGTAGACAGGTTTACGATTTCGGGACGCGGCGTCTTCACGCGGCTCGTCAGAGCCGGACGCGTGTTCGGCGTTTTTGTTCTCGTTGTCGGTGCCGCAGATGTCTCACGGTCGTGCGAAATCCTCGCTAACGCGGCCGGCTCTGA
>JANOSQ010000557.1:0-4979 GCA_031415915.1 Fimbriiglobus sp.
TCGGGGTGATCGGCACGGGGGCGAGAGTCGGCGCCAGCGGGACGAGGCCGACGTCGGTCGGCAGCGCGGGCACCGGAGTCGTCGCGGGGCGCACGACCGGGTCGATGGGCGTGAGCGCCAACGGCACCATTGGGCCGGGCAAGCCGGTGAGCATGGGCGGCGGCAACGGTTCGCTCGGGACGGTTTGCCCGAAGGTGTCCGAAGCGGACGCCACCGTGGCCACGCACACGGCGGCGCGGATGAATCGCTGGAACGCTGGCATAGTTCGGCCCCCGGCTCAGGGCTGGTGGTGCCAGCCCGAGACCGTCCCCCCGGCTCGGTGCCGCTCTTCCCCCGAAGACGGCGCGTCGCCACGAACATCGATTTCGAATCGAGTGCGGGCCGGATAGCGACGGGGGCGAATCGACGCAAGAGGAATCGTGACTGGCGGATTGTTCGTGTAGTGCACGCCGCCGCGAATCGCTATCGTGAAACGATGCTCTCGCCGAACACGCCCGCATTGATCCTCGCCCCGATGGAGGGCGTCACCGACGCTCCGATGCGGGCGGTGCAGGGGGAATCGGGCGCGTTCACCTTCGCGGTCTCCGAGTTTCTGCGCATCAGCCAGAGCGTCCCGCCGCGGCACGTCTTCCTTACCCATGTCCCGGAATTGCGGAGCGGCTCGAAGACCCCGAGCGGGATGCCCGTCCAAGTTCAACTGCTCGGCGGTCACGCGGATCGGATGGGGCGGGCGGCGGCGCTGGCTTGCCAGCTCGGCGCGGCGGGGATCGACATCAACTTCGGCTGCCCGGCGAAGACGGTGAATCGTCACGATGGCGGCGCGACTCTGTTGAAGTACCCGCAGCGCATCCGCGAGATCGTCGCAACCGTCCGCTCAGCGGTGCCCGCTGACATCCCGGTGTCGGCGAAGTTGCGACTCGGGTGGGACACCCTCGATGCGATCCACGAGAACGCCGCCATGGCTGCGGAAGGGGGGGCATCGTGGATCACGATCCACGGTCGCACAAGGGATGCGGGTTACGCTCCGCCCATCCACTGGTCGCCCATCGGCCGAGTGCGCGAAGCGTTGAAGATCCCGGTGGTGGCGAACGGGGATATCTGGACCATCGACGATTTTCGCCGCTGCCGCGATGCGACGGGTTGCAACCACTTCATGTTGGGCCGCGGGGCATTGGCGAATCCGGGGTTGGCCGGCGAAATCGCGCGCGAACTCGATTTGCGGGACGGGGCCGCGGAGCAACTACTCGATTGGCCGGGCCTGTTGGGCCGACTCATCGAGTATTCGGGTGAAGAAACGAGCACGGGTCGCATTCTACGCCGCGCGAAGCAGTGGCTGAGTTTGGCGGCTCGGCATGGTCGCTTCACGCGTTTCGACGAGATCAAACGGACGGAGAGCCTCGCGGAACTCCTGCAACTCCTCCGGGGCACCTCCGACCTCGCGTGACAGTCGATGGAACCGGATTGCGTGTCGACCGGCAACCCGATGCTCACGCGACCGGTGCGACATGTTGCCCCGGTACCACGACGTTGGGGAGTCGGGGGTCGGTTATGATTGGTGCTGCCGCGACGGGCGCTTGGATAACGGCGCAAGTTTCCGCTGTTACGGGCACCGCGGCAGTCGGTACGACTTCGGCTTTGCCCGCGGCTTGTCCGATCCGCCCGACCAGCAAGCCGATGATCAACAGGGCCAATCCGGTGAGGAAGAAGCCGGACACCCAGAAGAGGCTGGAATCGCTGCTGCCAGTCGGGTTGCGGGCCGCTTCCGGTCTCAGGATCAAGAAGTAGTAGACCGCGGTCCAGACATCGATGAGCGTGCCCGCAGTGATGTAGACGATCGCCATCCGCGCGGATTGGGTTTGATTGCTCCAGAGCATGGTCGAACTCCCGATGGTCAGCGGTACTTCACGATTGACGAGTCGTGCAAGGGGTGTGCCAATGATGGAGAAGTGCTCAGCGGTCAATGGCCTATCCGATTTCGATCGAGGTGTTTCACCGCATGAAACCGCGTCGCGGAATGTGGAACACTCGATTTTGAACCGATCCGGTGTATAAGTTGTCAATCCCGCTCCCCGAAAGGAAACCGCCCATGCTCCGCATCCTGCTTTCGATCGCCCTCACCGCGTCAATTGCCAGTGCCGCAGAACCGTGGAAGACCGTCAACGTCTGGCCCGCGAAACCGCCGGGCGAAACCAAGGAACTGCCGCCGGAGGTGAACCTCTGGAAGGACACCGACGGCCCCGTCGGCGGCAAGCCGATCATCAAGCTCACGAATGTGAGCACGCCGACGATCGCGGTCTACCGACCGGCGAAAGACAAAGACACCGGCACCGCGGTCGTCATCTGCCCAGGCGGCGGGCACAACATCTTGGCGTTCGACCACGAGGGAACCGAGGTCGCGGAGTGGCTCAACACCCTCGGCGTCACCGGGATCGTACTGAAGTACCGCGTGCCGTTCCGCAACCCGAACAACAAATCGGAGGCCGCCGTGCAAGACGCTCAGCGCGCCGTGCGACTGGTGCGCGCCAACGCCAAAGAATGGGGATTGAACGAGTCGCGCATCGGCGTCCTCGGCTTCTCCGCGGGGGGCGAAACCGCGGGCTTGGCGGCGATCAACCACAAATCGGAACTCTACAAACCCGTGGACAAAGTGGACGAGACCTCCGCCCGGCCCGACTTCGCCGTGCTCGTGTACCCGGCCTACTTCACAGACAAGAAGAATCGGCTGAAAGAGACGATCAACATCACGAAGGAAACGCCGCCGATGTTCTTGGCCCACTCCTTCGACGACCCCGTCGACGTGCGCAGCAGCTTGCTACTCGCGCTCGGCTTGAAGGACGCTGGCGTCGGTTGCGAGTTGCACACCTACGCCGGCGGCGGCCACGGCTGGGGCATGCGGAACACCGGCCACCCGTGCAACACCTGGCCCGCCCGCTGCGGCGAATGGATGGACAAGCAGGGGCTCTTAAAACGGAATGGAACCACGAAGGAAGAAAAGGAAGAGAAGGGGAAGAGGGATCAGAAATGAATGAGTTCGAAGATGGAAGCGAAGAGGTCATCGGTGCGGCCATCGAAGTCCATCGCGTCTTCGGGCCGGGCTTGCTGGAATCGATCTATTACCGCGCACTCGCCAGGGAACTGGCCTTGCGCGGTGTTCAATTTCAGTCGCAAGCACCGGTGAAAGTCGAATACAAAGGTGCCGATCTGGGTGACGACCTTCGCCTCGACATCGTGCTGCCCGGATTGCTCGTGGTTGAAATCAAAGCGGTGGATCGAATCCACCCAATTCACGAGGCCCAACTGTTGACCTACCTCAAGCTGACAGGTGTTCGCTCGGGGCTGCTGATCAACTTCAACGTCCGCTATCTTAAAGACGGCCTGAAACGCATGGCCAATTGATCGAAGGGTCGAAAGAGTTGAACCACGAAGGAAGAAAAGGAAGAGAAGGGAAGACGAAGATGAGATACGTGCGGATCCGACTGTGCTCGTTGATCGATCTTTGATTTTCTGTCTTCCCTTCTCTTCCTTTTCTTCCTTCGTGGTTCAAACTCTTTTCTTCCTCCATTCGCGCTACCCATTCGCGCTCGCGTTTTCCGCCGAGCCGACTTCTCGCTTCCTCAGCGCCCAGATCCAGCCGCACTTCAATAATCCCTTCAGTGCCGCTTTGCGTTTGCTCGGCCAGCGCAGCGCCTCGGCGTACCACTTCGCGGCCGTCGCCGGCTCCGAGGCGCGTAACACATACCCCAGCGTCTGGCACGTGGAGGTGTACCCCTCCGCGATCAAGCCCCGCGGCAACTCCGCTTCCAAGCCGCGCCGATAGACCGCGCGGTTCTTGATGCCGATGGCCGTGGCCACGCGGTCGGCCAGCTTCTTCGACAGGTTCCCGTGGCCGGTGCGGTACTTGACGAGCACCTTCTGGATCGGCCGGAATTCGAAGTGCTTCGCGGCGCGCAGCCAGAGGTCGTAGTCGATCGACAGATCGAGCGCGGGGTCGAAGACGCCGACGGCTTCAAACACACTGCGGCGAACCATCGCCGAGGAGAAGCAGACGAAGTTCTGAAGGAACATCTGCGAGAGCACCCAACCGTCGGGGAGCGTCTCGGTGCGGAAGCCGAGGCTGTTCCCGGTCTCGTCGATCAACTCGCGCTGGGAGTACGTGACACCGACATTGGGATTGGACCGGAGGAGTTCCACCTGCACGGCGAGCTTGTCGGGGAACCAAGCATCGTCGGCGTCGAGGAAGGCGACGAACTCCCCGCGGCTGAAGCCGATGCCCAAATTCTTGGCGCGCGATTGCCCGAGGACATCCGAGCGGAAGTAGCGGATGCGCGGATCGGCGAGGTAGGGCCGCACCGCCTCGGTCGTGGCGTCGGCGCTGCCGTCGTCGACGATGACGAGTTCCCAATCCGGGAACGACTGCGCCCGCAGCGATTCGATCGCTTCGGGGATGAACTTCGCGTAGTTCTTCGCGGCCATCACGACCGACACGGCGGGGGTCTTCATGCGGAAAGCCCCTTCATGAAGTCGTGCGCCACCTTCGAAATGCAGAAGCGGTACTTCCCGCTCGGCTCCTGCGGTATCACGTCCAGGAACTCCACGTCGTAGCGCATCGACGGGCCGAAGGTGTCGAGCACGAGCTTCGCCAACTGCCGGTGGCTGGCGTCGTCGAAGGTGTCGTCTTTCACCAAGCGCACGCGGAGGTGCGTCGTCGTTTCTTGGATGATCTGCACCTGCGCCGCGCCGCGGATGTGCAGGGCGAAGTTCTCCGTGAGCGAGATCCCCGAGATCAAACTGCCCGACGGCGTGACGACGAAATCGGCGTCGCGGCCTTCGACCTTATCGATCACAGGCAACCCGCGACCGCACGCGCCCCTGGAATCCGTGAGGGAGACGACTCCGCCGATTTCGTTGCCGATCTGAGGGATCCCCGCGGCGGAGTGGTCGGAGATCTTGAGCTGCCAGGTGCCGGTGGGCTGGCCGTC
>JANOSQ010000558.1:0-8757 GCA_031415915.1 Fimbriiglobus sp.
ACCGATCACCGCGCTCAGCGGCGTGCCGTCGTGGATGCTCGTGCTGTTCGACCGCATCAAAAAAGAATCGGGCAAGAAGACCATCGCCGAGATCTGGCCGCAGTTGAAGCTGGTGATCCACGGCGGCACGAAGTTCGATTCGTACCGCAACACCTTCCGCGCCGAGATCGGTTCAGACGCCGTGCAGTTCTGCGAAGTCTATCCTTGCTCCGAGGGGTTCATCGCCACCGAAGATCCGCGCTCGGGCCTCCTGCGACTCGTTCCGGATCACGGCATCTTTTTCGAGTTCATCCCGGTCGAAGATCTGCGCGACGGGAAGTTGAAGAGCGACAAACCGACGCGGCACACGCTGCGGACGGTGCAAACCGGCGTCGTCTACGCCATCGCGGTGACGACCTGCGCCGGCCTCTGGAGCTACCTCATCGGCGACACGATCACGTTCGAGAGCGTGAATCCGCCGTTGATCCGGTTCAGCGGGCGCACGAAGAACTTCCTCAGCGCCTTCGGCGAGCATTTGATCGAAGAGGAGATCGAAAAAGGGATCGCGAAAGCGGCCGAAGCATGCGGGGTCCTGACGGCCGACCACCACGTCGGCCCGATCTTCCCGACCGACCCGAAGAAGCCGGGCCACCACCTCTACATGATCGAGTTCCGGGGGTCGCCGCCGCGCGATCTGGCCGAGTTCACCCGGGTGCTCGACGGCGAATTGCGGCGATTGAACGAAGACTACGACGCCCACCGCGCCGGCGACCTGACGATGCTGAAGCCCGAAGTGCGACCCGTCCGCGAAGGGGCGTTCGCGCGCTGGATGGAATCGCGCGGCAAAGAAGGGGGCCAGAACAAGGTGCCCCGCATGGACAACAACGGCACGATGACGTTGGATCTGCGCGACTGGCTGGCGGGGCACGAGGGGTAGGGTGTAGAATGGTTCGAGAAATACGACAGGAGAACGAACATGCCAACTACCTTAGAATTACCCGATGAATTGGTGGAACAGTTGAGCCGGGAAGCGGCGCGCCGCGAGCTGAGTCTCGACGAGTACGCGCTGCGATTGCTGGCTTGCGGAAATCCCCGGGAATTCAAATTTCCGGACGGAGCCAGCGCGGTGGCCTACTGGGAAGCGAATGGCGCATTGGGTTCCCGCCCGGACATCTCTGACAGCCAATCGGAAGCGCGCCGGTTGCGCGAATTGGCCCAAAATCGGGGCGGCTGATGCTCGTCGACACCGATATCCTCATCGACTTGCAAAGAAAACACCCTCCCGCAGTTGCGTGGTTCACGACTCTGCCCGTTATGCCGGCGGTCCCCGGCTTTGTCGCCATGGAACTGATTCAAGGCTGTCAAAACAAGAGGGCACTGCTCGCCGTCAAAAACTTACTCGACCCGTTCGGGATAGTTTGGGCCGACTCCGAGGAATGCGAAGTGGCGCTCGGTTTTTTCTCACGCTTCTACTTGTCGCATAACCTCGGCATGATCGACTCGTTGATCGCCGGGATTGCGGTCGGCCGAAATATCGAACTGAGCACCTTCAACGATAAACACTTTCGCGCTATACCGGGCCTCCGTTTGGTCACGCCGTACACTCGTTAACCCGACCCCTACAATAGCCCACCCGCCACCACGGCTCCCCGTACTCCCATGCCCGTCCCGCTCCAGAATGTCACGCTGGCCTGCTTCGGACTGAGCTACTTGCTCGCGTTCGCGCTGGAGCTGGGTCGCTTGCGCTGGCCGAAACCGACGCTGCGCATCGCGGGGTTAATCCTCGGGGCCGCGGGGCTGTTCGCGCACACGCTCTTTCTGTCGATCCGCCAGCCGACCCCGGCCACGGCTTACGGGGCGTTGCTCGCCGTGGCGTGGGTACTCGCCATCTTTTATCTGTATGGTTCGCTGCACCACGCCCGGCAAGCGTGGGCCGTGTTCGTGCTGCCGGTGATCCTCGGATTGCTGGCGATCGCGTTCGTCGCCGTCTCGACGGAAGAATCGCCGGAACTCGACCTGAACTCGGGTGCCCGCATCTGGGGGGCGATTCACGGATTGTTCCTGCTCCTCGCCGCCGTGGGGGTCAGCGTCGGCGCGGTGGCCAGCACGATGTACTTGATCCAAGCCCGGCGTTTGCGGAAGAAGCTGCTGCCGCTCGGCAAGATGAAGATGCTCAGCCTCGACCGGCTCGAAGCGATGAACCGCCGGGCGGTGAACCTCGCCTTCCCGCTCCTCACCGTCGGCCTGCTGCTCGGGGCCGTGCTTCTGCGGCACTACCACGGCTTCGCCGACAACTGGTTGTCGGTGAAGTTCCTCGGCACCGTCGGCCTCTGGGTCGTCTTCCTCGCGCTGACTTACCTCCGCTACGCCGCCACGCTGCCGGGACGGCGGCTGGCGCTGCTGACGATCCTCACGTTCGCGCTCATGCTCTCGGTGCTCATCGCGGGCCACCCGTTCGTCCGGGGGGACTCCCCGTGAACCTGCGGGCCATCGGTTGCAATTTCCGCACGGCCGCCGTGGAGATGCGCGAGAAACTCGCCTTCGACCCGGCCAAGCAAGAGCGCGCCGTCGTCGAATTATCCGCCCGCTTCGGCTGCGAAGTCGTGCTGCTTTCCACGTGCAACCGCGTCGAACTCTACGTGGCCCGCCAACCGGGGGAACAACCGTTCGACGCCGGACTCGCGGCCGAATTCCTGGGAGAAATCCATTCCATCCCCGCGTCGGCGATCGGCCCACTCCTCTACGAGCACGCGGACGACGCGGCCGTGCGGCACCTCTCCCGCGTCGCCGCGAGCCTCGACAGTTTGATCGTCGGCGAAGGGCAGATCGCGGGGCAGATGAAGAAGGCGTTCGAGTTCGCCCAGAAACTCGGCGCCACCGGGCCGATGCTCAACGCGCTCATGGCCCACAGCCTGCGGGTCGCGAAGCGCGTCCGCACCGAGACCGGCATCTCCGCGGGGCACGTCTCCGTGTCTAGCGTCGCCGTCGATTACGTCCGCCAAGTGTTCGACACCTTCCGCGATAAAACCATCCTCGTGATCGGCGCCGGCAAGATGGCCCGGCTGACGCTCAAGCACTTGGAAGCGCTGCAGCCGGGCAAGATCCTCGTGACGAACCGCAGCCCGGAGAAAGCGGCCGAGGTTGCGGCGATGTGCGGGGGACAACCGATTCCTTGGGGCCAACTCGACGATGCGCTGGCAAAAGCCGACATCGCGCTGAGTACGACCGGGGCGGGTGAACCGATCATGCCGAAGAAGCGTTTCGACGAGAAGGTGCTGCCCCACCGCGGCACACGGACCCTCGTGGTGCTCGACATCGCCGTGCCGCGGGATTTCGACCCGGACATCCACGATGGCGACCGCGTCTGTTTGTTCAACATCGACGACTTGGCCCGGGTCCGAGAACAGACCCTCGGCGAACGCCGGAAGGCGCTCGCACCGGCGGAGGCGATCGTCGCGGCCGAGGTGAAGAAATTCACCGACGATTGGAACCGCCGCAAGAGCGGCCCGGCGATTCAACAATTGCGGCTCGAAGTCGACCGCGTCCGGGCCGAGGTGCTGGGCCCGCTCCTCGGCAAATTGAACGGCAAGCTGACGGCTTCGGATCGCGAGTCGATCGAGCGCGCCTTTCGACTGTTCCAGAACAAGCTCCTGCACGCCCCCATCACCGCGCTGCAAGAAGCGAGCAAAGTGGGCGAGTCCCGCAAACTGGCGGAGGCTTTGCAGAAGCTCTTCGGGTTGAAGGGGTGATCACTCCACATACGCTGCCGTGGCCGCCTTGTGGTAAGTGCTTTCCAAGTCCACCAGTACCACATCCGGGAAGCCGATGGCCAACGGGGCCAACGGCAATGCGTCGCCGACGGAAAGGGCGAAGCGTCGGACTGCCATCGTGGTTTCGGAGGAGGCGTCCGCGTTCACCCGGTAGCTCACGGCGTAGGGAGCCCTCAGCGCCGGTTGATCGGGGAGATCCAACCGTTTGGCGATCTCATCCGCAAATGAAAAAGCCAACGGCCGAGGGTGCAGATCGACGAACAGCAGATGGACGCCGTTGGTGAGGTAGCCCAAGTAGCGGGCCGTGTAGTTCGACTTCTTCTCGGTACCGTCTTTATTGCCCGGCGAGATCAATTCGACCGCCGCGATCAGGCGACCGTTGCGCTCGATGTAGACGCTCGTCTCGGCCTCGATCGTCGCGACTTGGCCTTCCCAATCCGGTTGAAACGGATCGGCTTCCCCGGTTTCGAGGATCCCGTGCGTACCGCCGTTCGTTTGCCGCACGGAGACATCCGGCTGCCCGGGCGGGTCGTCGATGGCGACGATGGGGCTCGAACCCAAATAGGCGCGGAAGCCCGGCGGGAGTTTGCTTTTGATGTCGTCGCAGATGTTGACCATCCAGTAGATGTGCAACCCGGACCAACCGCGGAGTTTCGTCCAATCGTGCAGTGGCATCTCGGTGTCACTCCTTGTTCAGCGCCCCGGCGACGATCGTCCCGATGGCTTTTCGCAGCGGCGTGGCGTTGCCCTTGTCGTCCGGGTGGACGCGATTCGTCAGGAGGATGATCGCGGTGTTGCTCGGCGGGTCGATCCAAATCGAGGTGCCGGTGAAGCCGGTGTGACCGTAGCCCTCGCCCGGTTTGAAGCCACTACCGCGCGGTGAGGAAAACGCGGTGTCCACATCCCATCCGCGCGAGCGGAACCCCTCCTTGGGGAGCGCAACTTTCTCCGTGAGCAACTTCACCGTCTCCGGTTTGAGGACCACCTTGCCATTCGCTTTGCCCCCGTTCAACAACATCCGCGCGAAGCTTGCCAAATCGTCGGCTGTGCCGAACAACCCCGCGTGCCCCGCGACGCCGCCCATCGCATGGGCGCGAGGATCGTGTACTTCTCCGCGGAGAATTTCTTTGTTCCGCAAGCCGGTGGGCGCGACCCTCGGCCTCTGCTTGTCGGTGAGTTTGAATCCCATGTCGGTCATGGCGAGCGGCGTGAAGATCTCTTTCGCCGCGAACTCGTCCAGTGGCATCTTGGCGACCCGCTCCACGATCTCCCCGAGGACGATGAAGCCGACATCGCTGTATTTGAACAGCGTCCCCGCCGGCGTTTGGAGCTTCAATCCCGCGATGGCTTTCAGCGAGGTCGCGCGATCGCCTTTGTAATCGGCGAGCGCGTTGTCCGCGATCAACCCCGACGTGTGGAGCAAACAGTGCTCGATGGTCACATCGCCTTTGCCATTTGCACCGAACTCGGGCCAGTGCTGGCCCACTTTGTCGGTGACTTTGAGTTTGCCCGCCTCCACGAGCTTGAGAATCGCCGTCGCCGTGGCAACCGGTTTGGTCAGCGAAGCGAGGTCGAAGATCGTGTCGAGCGTCATCGCTTCTTCGGACGGCTTCTTGGCGCGCGACCCGTAGGCCTTGCGAAACACCACCGCATCGCCGTGAACCACGACGACCACGGCGCCCGGCAACTCGGCTTTGTCGATGGCCGACTTCACCGCGTCGTCGATTCCGGCGAGCTTGGCTTTGTCGATCTCGGCGGCGAAGGCGGATCCGGCGAGCAGCGAGAGGCTTAGGACGATGCGGAACATGCGGAACTCCGTTATTCGATGGTGCTGAGAAGCCCCTGCAATTCGCCCCGCGCATGGAGCGCGTCCGCGGTGCCGGCCCGGGTGCTGGCGTCGATCCCCGCCTTCAACACGGTCGCCGCGGTCGCGTCGTCGCCGATCCGGAGGAGCGCTTGCCCGGCCATCAGAAACGCCGGGATGTACGGCTTCACCGGATTCAATGCGATCAAATCTTGGAGCACCTTTGCGGCCGAGGAGTCGTCGCCGGCGCTCGCGTGTTCCATCGCCAAAGCGTAGCGCAGGAATTCGTCGCCCGGTTCGTCGAGCAGCATCGCTTCGATTTGCAGCATCCGCGGAGTCTTGGTCATCGCTCGGCCTCGGGCGTTCGCGTCTCGCCCAGTCAACCTATCCGGCACAACCGGACGGACAACGGCCCGCAGAACCGATCCAACCCGCACCCTTTTTGAAATCACCCCAAGCGTCAATTCGCTCGCCCGTCCCCCGTTCGGCATCACCCTGCATCCGGACACCCCACTCCGCACTCCGTGCGAACTCCCGCGTCAGCCGCGTTTGCCGGGCGGTCGAATCAACTCTCCGTCGGCAGGACGCTGTGCCGTTGGCGGTTCGCCGCCCCATCAGGATGCGGGGTTTTCCATGGGTTCGTTGTCCCGTTTCCTTTGCGGCGCCTTCCTCTCCCTCCTCGCTTTCAGCGCGGCCCCCGCGGCCGAACCGGGGTCTTCGTCCCGGCGGGACGATACCGTCAACCTCGTCGAGCGCGTCAAGAACTCCGTCGTCAACATCCACTCGGAACGCACCGTCACACAGCAGACCGACGATCCCTTCCGGGCCGGGCAGATGCAGCCCCAGCGCGTCAACGGCATGGGCACCGGCATCGTGCTCGACCCGCGCGGCTACATCGTCACGAACTTCCACGTCATCGACGACGTGCAAAGTCTGCGCGTCCGCTTGTGCGACGGCACAAACTGCGTGGCCCGCGTCATCGCCACCGACAAAGAGAACGACCTCGCCCTCGTGAAGATCGATCCACCGAAGCCGCTCGTCATGGTGCCCTTCGGCACGGCCCAAGACCTCATGCTCGCCGAGAAGGTCATCGCCATCGGCAACGCTTTCGGCTACGAGCACACCGTCACCGTCGGCACCGTCTCGGCCCTCAAACGCGATGTCACGCTGAACAAGGAAATCTCGTACAAGTCGCTGATTCAGACGCAGACGCCGATCAATCCCGGCAACAGCGGCGGGCCGCTCTTCAACAAGCTCGGCGAAGTCGTCGGCGTGAACGTGGCCATTCGCGCCGGCGCCCAGAACATCGCGTTCGCCATCCCCGTGGACACGATGATCGCGAAAGTCGGCGATATGCTCAGCGGGCGGAAACGGGCCGGTCAGCGCGTCGGTTTGACTTTCTCGGATAAGTTCGAGCGGCCCGCGGAAGACGGGCCGGTCCGCCGCACGCTGATGGTCGAACAAGTCGATGCCGGCAGCGCGGCCGCCGACGCCGGGATCAAACGCGGCGACGTGGTCGAACGCTCCGGCGAAGTGACGGTGAACCACTCCATCGACTTCGAACGCGGCCTGCTCGACCGCCCCGCCAAGGTGCGATTGAAGCTCAAACGCGGCGGGGAATCGCTCGATGTCGACGTCGCATTGAGCACAGCCGTCGCCGGCGAACGGGCCGCGGCAACCCCCGCCGATGCGATCTGGACCCGCACCGGGTTGAAGCTGCAACCGGTGGGTGCCAACTACGTCACGCAAGTGGATCGCGCGCTCCGCGGCGGGCTGTGGATTTCCGAAGTCGGCGTCGGGACGCTGGCCAGCAAGGTCGGTCTCCAACGCGGCGACATTGTGCTCGGCTTCCACCAATGGGAGGCCCTGACCCTGGAAAACGTCGTCTTCGTGCTGAATCACAAAGACTTGGCGACGTTCAACCCGCTCAAGATCTTCTACGTCCGCGACGGCAAGATCCGCGAGGTCGAAGTGAAGCTCGCGGAGTGACAACCGCCGGGGTTTGGGGTAAGCTCTCCTGTGCTCAGTCACGGAGGAGCCGTCGCCATGTTCCACCGAGTTTTGCTCGCCGCCGTCGCGGTGGTGGTGATCGATGCCCCATCCGCGCCGGCCCAAGTCTACTACTACCAGTCGTCGTTCTTCGGCTTCCAGTCTCAGCGCGGTCACTTCGCATTCGGCGGGGGCTACCGCTATGCCGCTCCGGTGTACGGGTACGTCTACTTTTACGCGCCGCCTCCGCCGGTGCTGCTCCCCCCGCGGGACTTCCGCGAACCGATCGCTCCGCGTCGCGATCCGTTCCCGACCGTCGAGGACTACGCCCCGGCCCGAGTCGATGCGGCCGTGAAGCGCGGCGACCTCCGCGTCTTCAAACCGGGCGAGCGCATCGTACCCATAGCCGCCGCGATCCCGTTGCCGAAGCCCCCGGTCGAACCGAAAGCCTTGGCCGCGTTCCTCGTCCAGCAGGCCCGCGAATCCTTCGAGCGAGAGCAGATCGGCCGGGCGACGGAGCGCCTCCGCGCAGCCATCGCCCTGCAACCGAAGGAGGCGAAGTGGCACTTCTGGCTCGCCCAAGCCCACGTGGCTCGCGGCGAGTACGCCGAAGCGGTGACTGCTATCCGAGCGGGCATGGCGCTGGAGCAAGGCTGGCCGACGCAACCGTTCGATTGGAAGGAACTCTACGGGCCTCGGATCGTGGCACTCGCCGCCGACATCGCGGAATTGAAAGCGAACGCTTCTGCCCGTCAGGGCGATGGCGGACTTCAATTCGCACTCGGGTGCTACGAGTGGTTCTCGGGGAACCGCCAAGCGGCACTGAAACTGTTCGAACTCGCGAAGCGAACGTACCCGGTGGAGTGCCAGCGCTTCATCGCAGCGGCAAAAAAGTGAGTCTCGTCGGGGATTGTGCAATCGACACTGACTCCCTCTCCCGGCTTTGCGGGAGAGGGTTGGGGTGAGGGGGTTTTCGTTCGCCGTTGGCTCCCCCAGAAAAGATGGAGACATCCATGATGGAAAGCGATCCCCGCCGCTTACCCCATCGCCGAGGTTCCCTTGCCCGGCAGTTCCCGCAGGATTTTGGCCATGTTTTTTTTGCACGCCTCCATTCCCGGCTGGCCGTAGGGGTTCACCCCCGCCAGCCGTCCTTCCACGACCGTGGCGAGCATGAGCATCTGCATCAACTGGCCCATCGTGTGTTCGGAGAGGGTC
>JANOSQ010000559.1:0-6902 GCA_031415915.1 Fimbriiglobus sp.
CTACGAGATCACCGGCGACGCGGCCCTGGCCGAACTCGCGATCCTGTTGCTCGAGTTGCTCGCGGCGCTCGATGCGGTGTTGGCGGAGCCGGCGTACAACGCGTTCCTCCACACGACCCCGCTGCGGGGCCGGCCGAATTCGCACTTCCACTGGCACTGGGAGTTCATCCCCCGCACGGCCCGCGCCGCCGGGTTCGAGTGGGGCAGCGGGTGTTTCCTGAACGCCGTGCCACCGGAGAAAGCCGCGCACGAATTGCGCGGCGCGATCACCAATCCTCGTTCGTGAACACCGGCTTTCCGGGTGCTTGGCCGATCATTTTCATCATCACGTCTTGGTAGATCGCTTCGGTATTCGAATTGGTTTCCGAAGCCGGCAGTTCGGGTGGCCCGAATCCGGACGGTGTCGGTTGGAATGTCGAAACAGCCACCGGCGCCGTGACCCCCGACGCGCGGAAGACGGTCGAATCGTCCGGCTTCAAGCGGAGTTCGGCTACCCACGCCATGCTGCCGTCCGCGTTCTTGCTGTAGCGGATTGTGACCAGCGCGGGTTTGTCCGTGGGGGGTTCCCCGAAGGCGATCAAATCCTTGCCCACCGCGGTGGCGATCCCGTCGGCGAAGCGCGCCCGCAACCCTTTCGAGAGGCTTGTCACCATCGGCGATTCGGTGTCGATCACGGCGATCGACACCGCCGGCGTCTCCGGGCCGCGCAGCGAATTCAGCAGCGCGACCATGCCGTCGCGGAGTTGCGGATCGGCCCCCGGATTGCGCTGGACTTGTCCGACTGGGACATCGTAGAGCTTCGCCAGGAGTTGAGTAGCTTCGTCCCGGTTGCGGGTGTTCCGCTCGTTCAGAAGATAATCCCGCAGGCCTTGAGCACCGGTGAATTTGTCCGATGAATCCTTGCCGATGTTGTCCTTAGCCGCGGCGAAGGCCATGTTGTCCTGGAACATGCCGTTGGTCGAGAAGAAGAGGGCGAAGGCCCCGCCGCCGACGACCATCCACGCGAGGATGCCGAGGAGGCCGGACTTCGGCCGGCCTTTTTGACGGACGTGATCGGTCATGGTGTCGATCCGCAGGTCGGCCTCGGTGACGTTCGGCGGGGCTTCGTCTTCTTCCGCCATGTACTTGGCCACCGCCCCCGCCTCGTCGGATTCCAAACCCACGAATGGCCCGTCTTCGCGGCTGCGAACCCACTCGAGGGCGTGGTAGTAATCGGCGACCCGTTCGGCGAACACGCGGTTTTGCACAGGCACCGCGAATTCTTCCATCTCCGTCGAAACCATGACCGCGGTCGTGCCGTGGGGCACCACTTCGGCCCCCGGCGGGATCTGAAACACCCGCAGCGTCTCCCCGGCACCGACGAACGCGTGTTCGGAATCGAAGTACTGGAAGTACCCCGCGTAGCTATCGGCGTTCGCCATCCAGCGCCGCACGGCGAACCAGATCAACCAACCGCCGAGCAAGATGCCGGCGGTTTGCAGCATCGCCGTCGCCCACGGCGCTTTGCTGGAGGTGTAGCCGATCCAGAGGAAAAGCGGCAGCACGACGATCCCCGCGAGCAGCGCCCAGATCGGACGCTTGTCCGAGACGGACAAGTACATGCCGGGTGCCCCGCGCCCGCCGGCGCGGCGGACATCGCCGAGGTACTTCTTCGAATCGGCGTCGATCGCGGCGTAGTCGAACGTTTCGGACATGGTGGTGCTCTCCGCGGGGCTATCGCTCAATCCGACATCTTGTGCGGGACGAATCGGCTCGTGTTCTGCGTCACCATGCGGCTGTCCTCGCGGATGCCGATGCCGCAGGCCCAACCGTGGACGACCCAACTGCCGACAATCGGGTACATGCCGTCGTGGGCCTTCAGGTTCGCCAACTGCTGATAGACGCATACCGAGGTATCGTAAGCGCCTTCGGTTTCCTGCTCGGCCACGCCGTTGCGGACGACTTGGATGTTCGCCCCTTCGCGCGCGTGCACCGGCTTGCGAACATAGCTCCCGAACGACGGTTGTTCAAACCACGCCGGCAGCAGAAACGGCGAATCCGGGTTCAACTGATAGAGCAGGGGCAGGATCGACTTGCACGAGAGGATCATCTTCCATGGCGGTTCGATCCACTTGGTTCCCGCGTCCGGGATGTGCCGGCCGAAGGTATCTTTCGTCAGCCATTCCCACGGGTAGAGCTTGAAGATCGATTGGATCACGCGGTTCTGCGGGTCGGTGAAGCGCTTGCGGGCCGTGTCGTAGCCGATGGCTTCGATGTCGATGTACGCGGTTTGAAGGCCCGCTTGGATCGCCGTGTCGCGGAGGTATTCGACCGTGATATAATCCTCGACGTTCCCCTCGATGGCCGAGAAGTGGATCGGCGCCGGGTTGAAGGCCTTGGCGGCGGTCCAGGCTTCGATGAGTCGGTCGTGGATGTTGTTGAACTGGTCGCCGCGGTCGTCGGTCTCCTTGAGCCAGTGCCACTGGGCGACGGCGGCTTCGACCAAACCCGTCGGCGTGTCGGCGTTGAATTCGAGCAGCTTGGGCGGGCCGACGCCGTCGAAGGCGAGATCGAATCGACCGTAGACGGAGGGCCAGTCTTCGTCCCAACTGCGGACCACGATTTCTTCGAACTCGGGCGGGATCAGGAACAGGCCGAACATCTTGTTGTCGATGACGTGCTGGACGAGTTCGAGGCACATTTCCCAGAGGGCGTAGGTGGCTCGTTCAATGCTGTCGACTTCGTAGCGGGAGAAGGTGTAGCAGGCCGACTCGTCCCAGTAGGGTTCGCCGGCGAGGGTGTGAAAATGCAGGCCGAGGGCCTCGACCTTCCGCTGCCAATCGGCCCGGGGGGTGACCGCCAAGCGGTGCATGGCGGGTCAGCTACCGCCGCCGGACATGGCCCGACCCGCGGCACCGAAGCCGCCGGCCCGCGCGGTCGGCGAGTAGGCCGAGGGGCGTCCGCTGGTGTTGCCGGCGTAGGCGGGGCTGTGGACGAATAAGAACAGCGGCACGATGCCGTGGCGGTGATGGGTGCGGTCGTGCCCCGTCCGATCCGCGGCTTGTTCATCGGCCTTCTTTTCCATCTCCGCTTCCGGGGACGGTGCCGTGAAGTAACCCGCGGTCAGGATGCCCGAACCGAGCAGAACCAACCCGAATTCCCGGCTCATGCGGCTCATGGGGCACCTCGACTTGCGGAAACGCCTGCACACCTATTGTAGGACGATAGCATGCCGACGGGCCGAGCGGAACGGGGAAAGTGGGAATTGGAACCGGCGGAGTCTGTCCAGCGCGATACCCCACACCCCCCCTCTGGACAGACTCAATATTTTCTGGACAGACCGAACTTTTCTGGACAGACCAAGCCCGCCTAGGACTTGCGTCGCGTCCAAAAACCGGGGTCGGCTGGACAGACTCGGCTCGGCCGTGAGGGGGGAGAGAAAACCCCCTCACTCCCGTTTCAGGTTGCCCTTCGTCCCGGCGAGTTTGAAGATGGCCTCTGTTTTGTGGAAGGCCTTCGACACCGCCGATTTGCCCGTGATGGTGACCTTCATATCCGGGGCGAGTAAGCCGAGCGCATCGGGGATATCGAGCACACGACGGATGCCGAGGAAGTAGGGGCCGTCGTCGTGGGAAGTGGGCGGTTCGTGGAGAACCACTTCATCGACTTTGTCTGGCATCAGCAGGGCGGCGTAGGCGGCGATGACACCGGCTTGACCGCGACCGGCGAGCCTGACTTTGCCGGTGTGTTTCGGGCTTGCCAAGAACCCCAACAGATCGCGCAATCGTCCCGCATCCGCAGTGCTTCCCACGAGTGCGAACGAACGCTCCACCGTGTTCGGGGGATTCTTCGTCGTCCACTTCCCATCGCCGACACCGCGCGGCTCCAATGTCATCGAACCCGAATCTGCCGACGTCGATCCGATCCGGCAGACCTTTTCCGGATCGTCGTCCGCATTCACTATGACGAGAAGAAAAGTTTCGCGGAGATGTTCGTTCGGAAGCGGAAATCGGAACGGGTGAATTTTCGTCAGAAAATCGACCCCGTCGTTTCCCTTGAAAGAAATCGCTAACCCATCCGGCTTCGTGTCTTTCGCTGCCGGCATCTTCTCCGGCCAACCCCGGAAACACCGCTCCTTCAACTCCTTCAGCAATGCCGCCTTCCACGCCGCGAACTCCTCCGGCTTCGCCGGTAGCTTCACATCGGCCACCGGCACGAAGGTCTCGTCCGCCTTCGCATTGATCGAATCCTTAGGCAAGTCTTTGTCGTCCGGGAACACGCGCAGATCCTTACCCGCGATCTTGGCGAACACGGTGTCTTCGACTTTCGCCTTCGGGTCGCCCTTCAAGTGCGTGTTAAAAAATCGGAAGCTCGCCTTGCGCAATACGGGCGTGTCCTCGTGTTTGTTGTTCTCGTCCACGACTTCCTCGAACAAATCCTTCGCGCCGAGCATCTCGTAGCACTTCCGCATCCGCTCCGCGATGCGGCGATTCCCGGGCATCGGGAAGATCGGGTCGGCGTCGCCGTTGGCGAACATCAGCGGCTTCGGCGCGAACAGCGCGAGGATCGTGGTCCACTCCCAGCGGTAGGGGTTGTAGGCGAACATGCAGTCGCAGTGGCCGTTGATGGCGCGCTCGCCGACGTAGTCGCCCAAATCGCTCATGCCGCTGACGGGCACCGCCACTTTCACTCGGTCGTCGGTCGCGGTGAGCCAGACGGTCGTCGCCCCGCCGCCGGAGCGGCCTGTCACGCCGATCTTCTCAGCATCGACATCGGGCCGGGTGCAAAGGTAGTCGATCGCACGGATGCCGTTCCAGCACTCGACCCCGGCGGGCGTGTAGCCGCGGCTGTGCCACCACCAGCGGCCGAGGTTGTAGGTGCCGTGGTGCTTGCCCGCGACTTCGCCGAGTTGCAGCGTGTCGATCACGAGGCAAACGTAGCCGTTGTGGGCGAACCACATCCCGTGGTGCTGGTACGCGGCCTTGTTCCCGTCGCGGCCTTGGTTCGAATGCCCGCAGAGGTACAGGATCGCCGGGAGCTTCTTGTCCTTGCCCACGAGCCGCGGTCGGTAGAGGTTACCTGTGACGTACAACCCCGGCCGACTCTGGAAGTGGATCTTCTCGATGGTGACAGCGCCAACGTCGAGGGTGCCGGTGACGGTGGCGTGGAGTTCGGTTTTCTCCGGCCTCGGTGACAGCCCCAGCATGTCGAACATCTGCTCCTTCAGCTTCGGCCGCTTCGCGGTCCACTCCTCTTTGGTCTTGGCACCGTCCATGAAGTTCTTGTCGAGCGCAGCCACCTCGGCGCGCAGGTACTTCTGAATGGCGACATCGCCGGGCGTTTCGGCTGGTTTCGGGTCGGCACCGGTGGTCATGGCGAGCAGGAGCATAGGGAGCATGGGGATGGTCTCTGGGCGTGGTGGGTTAGCCGGACGCGCCAGCGACGGCTACGATCCGGCTGCTCGATTCGCAATTGTCCCGTCGGCACCCGCATTGGGGCCGTCGCTGGCGCGTCCGGCTAACTTGATAAACCATCATTCCGGTTTGCCGAGGTGCGTTTCCAAAAACTCCATCGTCCCCTTCAAGAAGATGCGGTGCCCGCCGACTTGGAATTCGATGGTCGTGCGCTCGGGCAGTTTCAAGCGGTTGGCGTACAGGTAGCGGACCTTGGCGTACTCGCTGGCCACCATTTCGTCGGTGCCGACGCCGTCGTCGTGGCCGCGCTCGACCATGAAGGGGCGCGGGGCGATGAGGTAGGCCATCTCGGCGTAGTTGAAGGTGTGGCCGAGATTGAACTCGTACATCTCGTACTCTCCCGTCCACATGTAGCTGCGGTCCAAATCGACGCTGACGTTCTTGCCGATCCACTCGTTGAAGTCGCCGGCGCAAATGCTGAGGCAGTAGCGCTTCTCGATGGCCGGAACGCGCATCGCCGTCTTGCCGCCGTAGCTGAGGCCGAAGAATCCGATCTTCGATTTGTCCACGTTCGGCAGGGTTTCGAGCCAGTCGAGCGTGCGCTGATGCTGGCGGATGATGAAGCTGAAGAGGCTGAGCTTGAGCGGGTTGGCCTTGCGCTGGAGCTGCCGGAAGGTGTTCTGGCCGTAGTACGGGTTCTGCGGGCAGTAGACGATGTACCCCTTGGCGACGAGCTTGCGGGCGAACTCGAAGTACGTCGGCGACTTCTCGGGGTCGATGCAGTGCCGGGGCGTTCCTTCTAATCCGTGTTGGCAGACGACCACCGGCCGTTTGTCGGGTGGCTTCAACCCCTTCGGCAGCAGTAAAATGCCTTGGGCGAAGACGTCGTCGTAGACGTCGAGCATGACTTCGTAGCCGGTGAAATCCTTCTCGTCGTAGACTTGCCGGGAACGCGGGTTCAGCGGGATCTTCGGCTCGGGCAGTTTGCCGATGACCTCCTTGTGGAAGTAGTCGCGGTACCATTCGCAGCTTTTCTCCCACGCCTCGAGGGAACTGGCGTCAGCTTTCTTGAAGAAGTCCTTGCGGACGGCGTCCGAATCCCGCCAGAGCTTTTGGACGTGGCCGACGAGCTGATCGAACTGGCGTTTTTGACGGGCGGCGGCGATTGCGGGCCAATCGGAATCGCCGATGACGGTCGCACGGGGCAATTGAACGAGTCCGCCACCGTAACCGATCAATCTGTCGATAACACGTTCTTCACTCGTAATCTCTTTGGGCAAATGGCCCCACTTCGTCAGGGCGAGCATCCGTTTGCGTTCGGCCGTGATGCTGTCCGTCAACGGACGGCCAATCGCACCGGGGGTACCAACCTTGCTGTCGTAGGTCGGCCAAGGATCGGATTTTTCATTGAACCAAGTTTTCAGATCGTCGTTGTTCGGCAGGATGTCGGGGAGGCACGAACGGAGTGAAATCGGGGCGACGTAAAGCATTCGCGGGGCGATCAACAAT
>JANOSQ010000560.1:0-1628 GCA_031415915.1 Fimbriiglobus sp.
TTCGAGGAGCTTGGCCAGAATACTTTCGGGCGTGTCGGTCCGCATGTTCAGAATCTCAACGTTCTCGGCGCCCAATTTGGCCCCGGCGGCGCTGAAGAGCCAGCGCACGGCCCGCGGGTAACAGGCCGCGATCTTGACGCCCTCGCCGGCGAGTTCGTGCAGCGCCGGATCCTTCTTCGCGCTCATCTCGCACAGATCCGGCACGGCGTCAAAGGGAATCCCGGATTCCGCGAGGGCGCGCAGCACCGCTTCCTTCGTCGCCTTGGGCACGACGTTGGCATAGCTGCAATTGCAGTACAGAACTCGGAGTGGCATCGGCATTCAACTATCCAATCCCGCGGCTTGCAGCACCGCCGGCAAGAGGTCGTTCATTTCTTCGATCCGCAGCATGCGGATGTCCCGTACAGAAATCGCGAACCACGGTAGCGACTTGGCGAGGTCGAACGAGGCGAGGACACAGGTCACCGCGTTGACGGTCGGCCCGCCGAAGTAGACGCTCCCCTGCTGCCGGGTAAACCCATGACGGTCGAGCACCTTCTTGATTTCGGTGTAGGCGTTGATCCACGAGGCGCCCGGGTAGGACTTCTGCAGCGTGTCGGTGTCCATGTCGAAGGCGATGGCGTACACGCGTTCGTCCTCCCGGGACACGGTGGCGAAATCCGGCTGCGCCGAGGCGGTAGTTCTGGGTCGTGGCAATGTCGTCAGCATCGTGTTCGATCCTATTGGTCCCGATGCGTCGGTACCGGGCGGCCGGGGCGAAAGGCTTCTTCGTGCTCCACGTCGGCGTCCACTTTGTTCAGCGTGGCGGTTTCGCTCAGCACCGCCAGCACCAACGTTTTCAGAATCTCCGGATCGGCTTCGGCCCGCAAATTCACAACCAACTCGCCCGATTCCAGCTCGTCGGTCAACTCGTGCGAGGCTTCGACACCGCCGTCGCTCCGCACCAAGTTCATCACGGCGATGTCCGCCCCTTCAAACGGGGAGAGCGACGCTTTCAAGTGGGCGACCTCGAAGCCGAGTTCCTTCAACGTCCCGTGCAATTGATGCATGAACGCGGCGAGGAAGGCGTTGCCGTCGAAGAATCTTTCGGCGGTCAGGCTGGCCGTGAGGTTCATCCAGCCGAGGAGGGCTTCGCCTTCGGCGTAGGTATCGTAGTCGACGTCCATCGCGGCCCGACTGGCCATATCGACATTTTCGATCAGCGCCGCCCATTTGTCCAAGTGCGTTCCGTGCCGGGCGGAGAAGGGGAGCACCTTCGCGTTCGGATAATCGGCCCGCAGTTTCTCCAGGAGTGTCTGCGTTCGCACCGCATCGAGGGTGTCGACTTTGTTGACGACGATGACATCCGCTTCTTCGAGCTGCTTCTTGTAAATGTAGACGACCTTCGGCGAGAATGACTTCCCCGAGGCCAAGCCGAGGATGCGCTCGGCCCGCACGGGGTCGACGAGCACGCTGAACGGCGACAGGCTGAAGTTGTCGCCGTAGAGCCGCCGCAGCGGGTAGCTCACCGTGGCGGTGAGGTCGGTGCAACTGCCGACGGGTTCCGCGAGGAAGACGTCCGGTTTCTCGGCCTCGGTCAGTTTTTCGGCCGCTTCGGTGAGCGAGCCGAACTTGCAGCAGAAGCAGCC
>JANOSQ010000561.1:0-1696 GCA_031415915.1 Fimbriiglobus sp.
CGACGTCTTCCCGCCAGCAATCCGCGTCCGGGCTCGCAGACTCGCCCGGACGAAGACAACCTGAAGGTTGAACTCCAACGAAGATCCCATGAAAATCGCCCGCATCCTCGCTTACCGCGTCGAGATCCCGTTGGTCGAAACCACCTACAAGTGGTCCGGCGGCAAATCCGTCACCGTCTTCGACAGCACCGTCGTCCGCGTTGAAACCGATACCGGCCTCGTCGGCCACGGGGAAGTCTGCCCGCTCGGGCCGTTCTACCTCCCCGCCTACGCCGAAGGGGTGCGGGCCGGCATCCGCGAACTCGGGCCCCACTTGCTCGGCTCCGATCCGCGCGAGCTCGGCAAGCTCAACCGGCTGATGGATGCCGCACTGAAGGGCCACCCGTATGTGAAGAGCGGCATTGACATCGCCTGTTGGGATATTCTGGGCCAATTCGCCAACTTGCCGGTTTGCGAACTCCTCGGCGGCCGTTACGGCGAAGATTTCCACCTCTACCGGGCCATCTCGCAGGAATCTCCATCCGAGATGGCTTCCCGAGTCGCGGGCTACCGGGCCGAGGGTTATCGGCGCTTCCAATTGAAGGTCGGCGGCGATCCCGACGTGGACATCGAGCGCATCCGGGCCGTCGCCGAAGTGCTGGAGAAGGGCGACCGACTGATCGCCGACGCCAACACGGGCTGGACGCAGCACGAGGCGATGCGCGTCGTCCGCGGCGTCCGGGATATCGACGTCTACATCGAGCAGCCCTGCCTCACCTACGAGGAGTGCCTGAGCGTCCGCCGGCACACCGATCACCCGTTCGTGCTCGACGAAAACATCGACGGCCTCGATGTCCTGCTGCGGGCGAAGGCCGACTTGGCGATGGACGTGGTGAACTTGAAAATCAGCAAGCTCGGCGGGCTGACGAAGATCAAACAAGCCCGCGACCTCTGCATCAGCATGGGGATCGCCATGACGCTCGAAGATAGCTGGGGCGGGGATATCGCGACCGCGGCCATCGCCCACTTGGCGCACAGCACCCCGACGGAGTTCCTGTTCACGAGTACCGACTTTAATAGTTACGTCACCATTTCCACCGCGGACGGTGCCCCGCAACGGGAGAACGGGCGGATGGCCGCATCGACCGCACCCGGATTGGGCATCGCGCCGAAGATGGATGTGCTCGGTTCCCCCGTCGTGTTAGTTCGTTGAAGGTCGGGTTGTGACGGCAGGCCGGGTGCGCTTTCGCCGAATTTTTAAGGACGTGGCAGAAAATGTTGTGTAAGCTTTCGGCAACTCCCAAGTCGCCCAATGCCCCCCGGCCGTCTTGGCGTGAGTTTTTCCAAATTCATTCACCCCGTCTCGCTCCTCCGAGGTTCCCATGTCGACGAACTTCTCCCAGTGGCTCAGCGAACTCATCAAAACCGCCGACGCGAAGGGTAAGCCCAAGTCGAAAACCCGGCGGCTCGAGTGCGAACAACTCGAAGACCGGGTCGTCCCGGCCAGCACCATCAACATCCTCGACGGCGGCGTCGGCACCCTCGACGGGTTCCTCAGCGCCACCGACGGCACCATCACCACGACCGACGGCGGCGCGGCCGCCGGGACGCTCTCTCGGGCCGCCCTGCTGGGCGTTGGCTCGGGCATCAACATCAACATCGCCTCGACCTCCGGCATCACCCTCAACAACCTGAGCAGCCCGCTCACCCTGGCGAC
>JANOSQ010000562.1:0-5684 GCA_031415915.1 Fimbriiglobus sp.
CGCCAAGGGGCCGACCGGCTCCACGTCGTCGATCTCGACGGGGCGAAACGGAGGGAACCGGTCAACGGAGCCGTGATTCAACGGATCGTGGAAGCCGCCGGTGTGCCCATTCAACTCGGCGGCGGTATCCGCAGCGAGGAACACCTCCGCAGCGTCTTCTCATGGGGCGTCCGGTGGGCCGTACTGGGATCGAAAGCGTTGCAAGACCCCGAGTGGGTGAAGCGGATGGCCGACGAGTACCCGAACCGCATCGTCCTCGGTCTCGACACCCGCGACGGGTTCGTGGCGACCGAAGGTTGGCTCGAAACGTCCGCGACGAAAGCGACCGATCTCGCCAAGCTCGTCGAAGACGCGCCGCTCGCGGCGGTGGTCTACACCGACATCGCCAAAGACGGCATGATGGCGGGGCCGAACTTCGAGGCGCTTCTGGAAATGCGCTCCGCGACCACATTGCCCGTGATCGCCTCGGGCGGCGTGACGACGTTCGAACAAGCGCGGCGTCTGGCGGACGCCGGGACCTACGCCGCCATCGTCGGCCGCGCCTTGTACGAGGGTACGGTCACCTTGCCGGACTTGCTGCGACTCCGCGTGAACGCCGCCCTATAACAACCCCATGGCGAAGCTCCCGGATGTGCTGGTGCTCGGCGGCGGGATCATCGGCTTGACCTCGGCCTATCTGCTGGCGAAATCCGGTCTGAGCGTCCGCGTGATCGACCGGCAAGAGATGGGGCGGGAAGCCTCGTGGGCCGGGGCCGGGATTCTACCCCCATACGGCGACCCGGCACTCGCGCGGCCACCGATGGACGCCTTGCGGGCGGTGAGCGTCGCCGGATTCGCCGCGTTCTCCGAGGAGTTGCCCACCGCCAACGGCTATCGGGTCTGCGGGGGAATCGAAGCACTCGATGCCGATGCGGAGTACACCCTGCCCTTGTGGGACGCCGAGAAGATCGCGTACGAACGGATCTCGGCGGAAGAATTGAAGCGGCTCGAACCGCATTGCGCAGACCTCACCCCCCGGCCCCCTCTCCGAAGCGGAGAGGGGGAGATCTCCCGGCTCTTCCACCTCCCCGGATTCGCTCAGCTTCGCAATCCCCGGCACCTCCGAGCCTTGATCACCGCGTGCCAGAATCAGAACGTGGAACTCATTGCCGGATGCCCGGTGGAATCGTGGAAGTTCGACCGGGGGCGCGTCGTCGGCTTGTTCGATTCGACCGGCCGTCTCCACGGTGCGGGCGCTTACCTCGTTTCGACGGGCGCGTGGGCCGGGGGTTGCCTGCGATCCTTGGGCTGCGGGTTCGGGATACACCCGGTGCGCGGGCAAATCGTGCTCTATTCCGGTGCGGAGCGCCTGCTTTCCCGCGTCATCATCGAGGGAAAGCGGTATCTTGTCCCGCGGGGGGACGGCCGCATCCTCGCGGGCAGCACCGAGGAACCCGAGGCCGGATTCGCGAAAGCGACGACCCCCGCCGGCGAATCAGACTTGCGATGCTTCGCCGAGAATTGGATCCCGGCGTTGGCCCGTGCGACGGTCGAGCAATCGTGGGCCGGCTTACGGCCGACCTCCGCCGACGGCTTGCCGGCCATCGGCCCGGTGCCGGGGCACCCGAACGTTTTCGCCGCGGTGGGCCACGGCCGGGCGGGGATTCAATTGTCGCTCGGCACCGCGCGATTGATGCTACAACATGTGACCGGTGGCGAACTCCCGGCCTACGCCGACGCGTTCCGACTCGACCGGCCCCCGAACACCGACTTCCGCTCGGCTTTCCGCTCTTGAAAGTGGCCCCGATGGAACCGCAGACCCACCGCGCGACCGCCCGCCAGTTGGCCGAGGACTTGGGCTGGCTGGAAGAGCACTGCCGCAAACACCCCGACCTGAGCCAGCACGCGGCCCACCTGCGTTTGGCCGGGGCGCTGACGCGGAACGTCATCGGCCCCGCGGTGGACGGGCAAACGGCCAAGCCGCTGTTCCTCGCGGTCGTCGGTGGGGCCGGGGCGGGCAAAAGCACCGTCGTCAACTTCCTCACGGGGAGCGTGGTCGCCGACGCCAACCCGCAAGCCGGGTTCACCCGCCACCCGACCGCATTTCTCCCCGCAACTTTATCCGGGGCGTGGCCGAGCCATCTCGGGTTCCTCGGGCCGCTGCAACGCTTGTCGGACGAGAAGCCGGCGAACCTCGATGAAGACGTCTACCAAGTGAAGCGCGTCCCCGTGGGAGCGGGCGATCCGCTCGCGGATGTCGTGCTTTGGGATTGCCCCGACATGACGACGTGGGCCTCGGCTGGCTACGTCTCCCGGCTCATGGAAGTAGTCGCGCTCGCCGATGTCGTCGTCTATGTGGCATCCGACGAGCGCTACAACGACGTGGTGCCGACGCAGTTTCTGCACTTGATGATCCAAGCCGGGAAGGCCGTGGTCTGCTGCCTCACGAAAGTGCGCGAGGTTAACGAAGAAGCGATGGTCGCGGATTTCCGTTCCAAGATCATCGGGCAACTCCCCGCGTCCATCGGCGAGATCCCGTCGGTGCCGGTGGTGTCGATCCCATGGCTGACCGACGAGGCCCGCAAAGATCCCGCCGGCGCGGGGGCGAAGTACCGCGTCGGGCTGTTGAATCAAATCCTCGCTCTTTGCCCGAGTCCGGAGATCGCCCGGCAGCGGACACTCTCGAACGCGGTGAAATATCTGGAATCCGCCGGGCACGGGTTGCTCGATGTCGCCCGGCGCGACCTGACCGAATTCGACCAATGGCGCGCCGCGGTGGCCGTGGGACGCGGGCAATTCGAGGAGCGCTACCGCCGCGAATATCTGTCCGGCGAAGCCTTCCGCCGCTTCGACCGCACGACCGAGCAAGTGCTGGAAATGCTCGAATTGCCGGGGCCGGGGAAGATCGTCAGCTCCGCGTTGAGGCTACTGCGGCTCCCGTACAAATACGCCCGCGAATTCCTCGGCAAGACCCTGACCCGGCCGATGTCGCTGAATCTTTCGGAGCAGTCCGTCTGTAGCGGCGCGATGGTGTCGTGGCTCGATGCCCTTCAAGCGGAAGCCCTGCGGCGCTCGGGTAGCCACCCTCTCTGGAAGCAGGCGACGCACGGTTTCGACGCGGGGTTGAAGGCCCAAGCGAACGACTTGTTCGTGAAGCACTACCACACCTTCGAACTGAAAGAGACCGGCGAACTGGACCAAGCGGCCCGCGTCGTACCCGAAATGCTGGCCAACTCGCCCCTCCTCCTCAATGCCCTCCGCGTCGGCATCATCGCGCTCGACCTCGCGGCCATCATCGCCGTGGTCGTTTTCACCTGGTCGCCGGACTGGTCGCTGCTCTTGATCCTCCCCGCGGTGTCGCTCACCCGCCAAATCGTGGAACTGTTGGCGAAAGCGGCGGTCGACCGCGGTCGCAACAAACTCCGGGCGAAGCGCGAAGCCCTACTCGCCGAGCAACTCACCGGGCCGATGGCCGCGTGGCTGAGCGATTGGCCGTCGTCCGGCGGTAGCTCGCTCGAGAAACTCCAACTCGTGCTGCGCCGGGTGCCCGATGCCATCCGCGAACTCTCCGCGCTCGCCCGCCCCGCCCCGGCACCGATTCCGATACCCCCGGCCCACGCACCACAACCATGAGCGAACCGACCGCCGAGCCGTTCCTCCGCACGCTCGCCCCGCTGTTGAAGGGGTTGGAGCGCCAATTGCGCCAATGGCTCGACGCCCGCCGGCGCTACCCCGTGACGCTCGTGCAACGCGCCGAGATCGAAGGCCTCGCGGACGACTACCACCGCAAGAGCGGCTCGCTCGATGTGGATCGTCCGTTGCTCGTCATCATGCTCATGGGCGGCACCGGCGTCGGCAAGTCGTCGCTGCTCAACGCGCTCGCCGGGGCACCGGTCGCCCAAGCCTCCTTCACCCGGCCGACGACGCGCGACCCCGTCGTCTACTTCCACCAATCGGTGAAGTCGGAGCGTCTCGATCCCATTCTGCGCCTCTGCCGCTTCGCCCAACACGACCGCGAATCGCTCCAGCAGAAGGTGATCGTCGATACCCCCGACCTCGACAGCAACGACCTCGTCAACCGCGACAAACTGAAGGAGCTACTACCGGTGGCGGATGTGGTGCTCTACGTCGGCTCGCAGGAGAAGTACCACGACCAGATCGGCTGGGAACTGTTCAAGGACCAGCGGAAGCGGCGGGCCTTCGCCTTCGTGCTCAATAAGTGGGATCGCTGCATCGACGCCGGCGCGGGGATTCGACCCGATGAAGACTTGCTGAAGGACTTGAAAGCGGAAGGGTTCGAGAACCCCAAACTGTTCCGGACGACGGCCCAACTCTGGATCGACGCGGAGAACGCCGGGCTGGATGTTCCCCCCGATCTGCCCGAAGGGGAGCAATTCCGCGAGCTGCGAAACTGGCTCGAAGCGGGGTTGTCGCGGTTGGAAATCGAAGCGGTCAAAGCCCGCGGCGTGAGCCAACTCGTCGAACAGTCCGAACGCGTGATCGAGTCGGTGAAGCCGCCCGATTTGTCGGCGCCAGCGGCGCGGGTGCGCTCGGCGTGGGAAACGGTGTTGAGCACGGAAGCCGAGCAGCAGGCCGAGGTTCTCGTGAGCACGCTGGAGCCCTACCAGCAAGAAGTCGAACACCACTTCAGTGTGCAGGGGCAGCAACGCTTCTGGGGCCTGATGGCCGGGTATCTCCGCATCACCACCAAGTTCCGCTACTTCAGCACGTCGTTGAAAGACAGGTTGCCCTTTACCCCGAAGTTGAGCGGGGCCATCAGTACGCCCGACAATTGGAACCTCACGGAGTTCGTGCAATCGTGCTCGCACACCGCCGCGGAGCGAGTCTTGACCCAACGGCTGTCGGCGCTATCGAACAAGCTGCTCGTCGAAGCGGATCAAAAGGGGATGCCGCTGAACCTGTTGAACGATCCGACGACCGAAGCGACGCGGTTGGGCTGGGAAGATCGCTACACGCGCGGGCTGGTCGATGCGCTGACGCAAGTCGAACAGGAAGTGACCAAGCCGACCGGTTGGCGGAAACTCGTCCGCGGCGGCATCACTTGGCTCGCCAACAGCGTGCCCACCGTCACGCTGCTCGGTTCCATCGGCTTCGTGTTCTATTTGATCTTCGTCGAGGGCTCCGTTCCGAGTCTCGTGCTCTTGCTCATGCCGTTGTACCTGACCCTCGGCGTGCTCATCGTCTTCCACATCATCATCGCCGTCGCGCTGCCCGTCCGCTGGGCGTCAATCCGCGGGGACTTTCTGTCGCGGCTCGGCCTGCGGCTGCAAACGGAATTCGAGCAAGTGTTCCTGCCAATTCCGGACGCGGTGGCCTCCGCGGTGCGCGAAGAGCGCAAGCAGGTCGAAGCGATCGCGGCGGAGACCAAGGAAGTCGCGGCGTGGTTGCGCGAGCGCGAGCATGCCGCCCACGTCGGCGAGTTGTACGGAAAATGATTCCAGCCGAAAGTGCCCCACCCCTCCGTGGAATCATTTTTGAATATTGGTAGAACCGATGCGCCGCAACGACTTACGTCCGATTTCGGTTGCTGCGCTCATTCGACCATCGCATGGCGGGTTCGCATTCAGAAAGCTCGAAAATGAAGTTGCGCTAGTGGAGCGTTGCAGCTGATTTGTTAGCCGGACGCGCCAGCGACGGAGTTCAATCGTGCATGCCGGAATGCGCTTTTCACCGAGATTCACCAC
>JANOSQ010000563.1:0-5033 GCA_031415915.1 Fimbriiglobus sp.
AGGCGCTGTCTGCCTTCTCCGCCATCGCCCCCCCCCGACAGGCGTACTCCCACTCCGCCTCCTTCGGCAGGCGATAGACCCAGCCCGTCTCCTTCTCCTTCGTGTTCAGCTTCTCCACGAAGATTTGGCACTGATCCCACGACACGCTCTCGACCGGGAACCGCTTCAGGTCCGCGTCGCTGATGTCCTTCACCGCATCGCTGCCGTCGCCCGTGCGCGAGAAGTGGCTGGGGTTTTCCGCCATCACCTTTTCCCACTCCTCCTGCGTGACCTCGTACTTGCCCAGGTAGAAGTCGGCCGGGGTCTCCACCTCCTTAGTCACCCAGCTTGTCCTTGCCGCCGCCCAGCCACGACTTGCCCTTCGGCACGACCGCGAACTCCATGCCGAGGGTGTTCTTGAACGTGGGCGGCAGCTTCTTCGCAACGTCGATCGGCGGCGTCCTTACGTTCAGGTCGCCGACCAGCACGACACGGAAGCCGATGTCGTCGTAGCGGCTTTCGGGAGCGTCGTGGTTGCGGAAAGCCGAGCGACAAAAGAAGGGTTCTGACCGACTCCACGTGCCGCCCCGAAGCACTCGCTCGTCGCCGGTGCCCGGCCCCGGCGGGTCTTGCTTCGGACTCGTCTTGTAATAGTTCGGATCGTAGCGGTCGTGACACCATTCCCCCGCGTTCCCGTGCATGTCATAAAGTCCCCACTCATTCGGCTTCTTCTTCCCCACCGGATGCGTTCCGCCGCCTGAGTTTTCCTTGTACCAACCGTAGTTTTTTAGTTCGCCATCGTCGTCACCGTAGCAATACCGAGTTCCCGATTTGCCGGCCCGGCAGCTGTATTCCCACTCGGCCTCCGTGGGCAGGCGATAGGTCCTTCCTTCCTTCTTGCTCAACCACTTGCAGAAGTCGACAGCATTCTCCCAAGTAACCCAGACCACCGGGTGATTGTCTGTCTGCCCAACGCTCAGATTCCTCCAACGGGCATCACCCGACTGAGAGCCTGCGTCATCAACGAATTGCCGAAACTGCCCGACTGTGACTTGCGTGGTGCCCATAGAGAACGGCTGCGTGATTTCCACTACATGCTCCGGCCCTTCACTCGCAACGCGTTCCTTCCGCCAGCCGTCCTCCGCAAGCAGCCCGAGGAAACGGTCGATCTCTTCCATGGGCGAGCCCATCGTGAACTTGCCTGCCGGGATGAGCTCGAACTGCATCCCCAGCGTGTTGGTGAAATCCGCGGGTGTTCCCTTGCCCGCCGGGCGCTCGCGCCGCACACCTGCCCCCTCAGCGTTCATGACTGGGTCAGGCGTCGCCTGCTGCCCCCGGAACAGATTAGTCACCCCGGCGAACTCGGTCACGGCCAGCGCGAACATGGGAAGCAACAGGACGGTCGCCGCCGCAATCCATTTTTGCCGCACGGTACGGCGTGGCGACGACTTCCCACGGGGAATACGGGAGAAGTCCTTCAGCTTGGAATTGGCCTTCAACTGCGACTCGCAGTCGGCGAGGACATCTGACACTTCCCGCGCCGATTGGTAGCGGTCTTCCGGATCCTTCGCGTGTAGCTTCGCGATGATGTCGCACAGCCACTGCGGCGTTTCGGGGATGATCTCGCGGATGGCGCGCGGTGTGTCCTCGCAGACGCGCTTCAACACCGCCACCGTGTTATTGGCCCGAAACGGCGGCCGGCCCGCCGCCATCTGATAGAGCACGCTGCCGAGGCTGAACAGGTCGGCCCGCTGGTCGAGGGTTTGCCCCTGAGCCTGCTCGGGAGCCATGTACATGGGCGTGCCGGCGATGATGCCGCTCTGCGAAATGCTGGCATCGTCGGCGGCGCGGGCCAAGCCGAAGTCGGTGATCTTGACTTGTTGCCGAGGGCCGCCTTCGATCAGCACGTTCGCCGGTTTGATGTCGCGGTGGATCAAGTCCCTAGCATGGGCCGCCGCCAAGCCTTCTGCGATCTGTCGGCCGATCCGCAAGGTCTCGGACACTTCCAGCGGGCCGTTGCGGTCGAGCTTTTGTTGCAGCGTTTCGCCGGGGATGAACTCCATCGCCAAGTACGGGAGCGGGTGTTCCGCGACCTCGTAGACTTGCACGACATTCTCGTGCCGGACTTGGGCGGACGTCCGGGCTTCGCGCAGAAATCGCTTGCGCGCCGGCGAGGTCGCGGCGAGCTGCGGGGCCATTACCTTGATCGCGACCACGCGTTGCAAGACGTCGTCGAAGGCCCGGAAGACGATCCCGAAGCCGCCCTTCCCGAGCACTTGCAGAACCTCGTAGTGGCCGATGCGACCAAGGGAGTCCAGGCGCTGCGAAGGGGATAGGAAACTCAATTCTTCGGTGTCATGGTCCCGGCTCGACACGGACTCCCCTTGCATGGTCACGGTGTTTTCCGCACCCGATTCCTCGCGGACTTGCTGAATCGCCGGGACATCGAGGAACTCGCCACTGCGATAGTGTGCGGCCAGCAATTCGTCGACTTGCCCGCGGATACCCGCGTCCCCGTTGCACGCTTGCTCGAGGTATCGATCGCGGGACTTCGCATCGGGCTGATCGAGGGCCGCGAGAAATAGGTCTTCCAAGCTCATGGCGGAGACTCCGGAATCGATGGACTCGACAGCAATGCGTAATCCGGGTGCACGGCCGGCCAAGAATTGTCAGATTCTTTCGCCGCCGCCTTCGACCGCTCGTCGGAGCCACGCCCGCGCGAAGGCCCAATGCCGGCCGGCGGTCCGCTCCGAAAGACCCAGAGCCAAAGCCGCCTCGGGGAGTGTCAAACCTCCGAAGTAGCGCAGTTGCACCAACTCCGCCTTCAGCGGATCCTCGGCCGCCAATCGGGTCAAAGCTTCGTCGAGGGCGAGCAAGTCTTCCCGCGGTTCCGGTGACGCGGCGAGATCCGGATCGAGTTCGAGTCGGACGAGTCCACCGCCGTGTCGGACGGCCGACTTGCGACGGGCCTGATCCACGAGAATCCGCCGCATCGCCTCCGCCGCGGCCGCGAAGAAATGACCGCGGTGATCCCACTGCGGTCCGTCGGCGGTGCCGACGAGTCGGAGGTACGCCTCGTGAACCAAAGCCGTGGGTTGTAGCGTTTGGTGCGGGGATTCACTCGCCATACGTGCGGCGGCGAGCTTCCGCAGCTCGTCGTAGACGAGCGGGAGCAGGTCGGCCGCGGCGCGGCGATTTCCCCCCGCGACCGCTTCGAGCAACAAGGTGACATCGGACATGTGGACGAGTGTAGCCGAGGGGCATTTTGAAAGCGACTGTAGCGGCGTCGGCGATCAAAGGGGCGGCGCATTTGGGATCGGGCCACTATCGGCTTTGGAAAAGCACATCCATGCGCTGCCCGCCCGAGACGCGGGAGGGGCGGTTCTGCGAATCGCGGATTTCGCTTTCGGGATCGACGCCGAGGGCGTGGTAAATCGTCGCGCCGACATCGTAGGGGGTGTGCGAAGCCGTCACCGGGTGGGCGCCGATTTTGTCCGACTTGCCGATGACCCGCCCGCCGACGACGCCGGCTCCCGTGAACAGGCCGGAGTAGACCCCGGCCCAGTGATCGCGGCCCGCGATCTTTTCGCCGGGGAGATTCGAGATTTTGGGCGTCCGGCCGAATTCCCCGAGCACGCAGACGAGGGTGCTTTCCAATAGTCCCATCGCTTCGAGTTCATCCGTCAACGCGGCGATGGCCGAATCGAGCCACGGCAGGAGCTTCGTCTTCATCCGGCCCCAGTTGTCGACGTGCGTGTCCCACGTCTGCACGATGCCCATGTTCGCTTGGATCATCGGCACGCCCGCTTCGACGAGCCGGCGGGCGAGGAGCAGCGATTGGCCGAACTGATTCCGGCCGTAGCGGTCGCGGACCTTCGGCGTTTCCCGGTCGAGGCGGAACGCCCCGGCCACTTTCTGCGAACCGAGCAATTCGAACGCTTGGCGCTGGTGGCCGCGGAAGTTCGGATCACCGACGCGATCCGAACCGAGTTGCTCCAGCAAGCTGCGCCGCTGTTCCAAGCGGTTCGGGTCGGTGCCCTGCGGCAATTCGAAGGCGTCCATCTTGAAGGTCGGCGAGTTCGGATCTTGCGTCACCAACATCGGATCGTGGGAAGGTCCGAGGAAGCCGGCGTGTTGGCCGGGCCACGTCAGCGGGCCTTCGATCAATCCGTGCGGGAGGGTCACGCCGTTGGGGATGCCGTCGTGCCGGGGGCGGAGGAAGTTCAACCCGGCGGAATAGCAGGGCCAATCCTTGCGCGAGAGGACGTTGTCCAAGTCGGTGCCGCGCTGGTTGGGCATCGTCGAGCCGGTCAGCAAGCGGTGGCTGCCGGGGAGGTGGCCGTTCTCGCCGTGGGAGAGCGAGCGGACGAGCGCCCAGCGCTTCATGCGCTCCGCGAGTTGCGGCAAGTGTTCGCAAATCCGGATGCCGGGGACGGCGGTCACCATCGGTTTGAATTCGCCGCGGATCTCGGCGGGGGCCTCGGGCTTCATGTCGAGCGAATCGAGGTGGCTCATCCCGCCGGTGAGGTTGACGAGGATCACCGACTTCGTCCGCGCGGTTTTGCCCGCCGCCCGCGCCGCGAGTGGGACGCCGAGGCCGATGGCGGCGCTCGCCCCCACTTGCAAAAAGCTACGGCGAACCAGCGTGGTCGGGATGGGCATGACGAATTCCGGCGAGGTAAAAGGGCAAACCGGCGGAAGGGTATTGTAGCGGCTACCCGACCGGTTACGCAACCCCTCCCGGTTGCGACTATTTCTTCGGCCCGGTGCCGCCGAGTTTCTCGAAATATTCCTTCACCGAATCGCGGGCGTCGCGCGGGAGGCGTTGGGCGTCGGCACCGGCGGGTGCTTCTTGGGCGCGCTGCTGGATTTCCTTGCCCAGCTCGGCTTCCGTCTTCTTGGTGAAGGCCGGCCCGCGGGTCGAACCGGCGAAGGTTTTCTTGCCGGTGGGGTCGAAGGGCGAGCGGATCTTTTCATCCTGCGAGGCGGTCTTCGCGTCCTCGTTGATCGGCCGCTGGCCGGCGCCGATGCCGCCATCGTTGAGGCCGCCCTTT
>JANOSQ010000564.1:0-2282 GCA_031415915.1 Fimbriiglobus sp.
CGGACGAATCCCTTCGGCGGGCGATCCGCTTCCCCCAGTTCCAAGAACGCACCGGCTTCTGGCTTGATGCCCGCTTGCTGCTGTTCGTGGAAGTGGGTCGGGTAGAGCCAGAAGCGGGCGTGCTCGGGGCGGAACGTCCCGCCTTCCTCGTGGATGCCCCCTTTGCGGAGGATCAGTTTCTGCCGGCCACTTGCCAGCGCCGCGCAGATCGCGGCCCATTCTTTGAAGGCGATGGTCAGCACGTCGATTCCTCCCGTTGCGGCCGGCCGAGGAGGTCGTGCACCGCCTCGCGCGGCGATTGCCCCTCGTACAGCACGCGGTAGACCCCTTGCAGAATGGGGGCGTCCAACCCGGCCCGTGTGAGCCGTTCGTAGACGCTCTTCGCCGTGAAGATGCCCTCCGCCACTTGCGGGCCGACCAACAGCGCTTCGAGTTTCTCGCCTTTGGCCAACCGTTCGCCGATGCGGCGGTTGCGGCCGTGCGGGCTGAAGCAGGTCGTCATCAAATCGCCGATACCCGCGAGGCCGTAGAACGTGGCGGGGTCGGCGCCGTGGGTCACGCCGAAGCGCTGCATCTCGACGAGGCCGCGCGTCAGTAAGGCGGCTTTGGCGTTGTCGCCGAACTTCAGACCGTCGCAGATGCCCGCGGCGATGGCGAGCACGTTCTTGAGCGCCCCGGCGAGTTCGACGCCGACTTGGTCGAGGTTCGTGTAGACCCGCAACCGGTCGCTGCCGAAGTGGTGTTGCACCCACGCCGCGAGGGCGGAATCCTCGCAGGCGGCGACGAGCGACGTCGGCCCGCCGCGCGCCACTTCCTCCGCGTGGCTCGGTCCGCTGAGCACGACGACGCGGTTCATGCCGAGTTCTCGGCGGATGATCTCACTCGGCCGGCGGAACGTTTCGATCTCGATGCCTTTGGTCAAACTGACCACGGGCACGGACGGTGCGGCGACGCCGTGGAACATTTTCAACGTGGAACGGAGGAAAGCGGTCGGAACCGCGGTGATCCACGCATCGGCGCCCCGAGTGGCGTCTTCGATCGAGGAGGTGATCGCAATCGAATCCGGGATCGCGACGCCGGGGAGTTGCTGGGTGTTTTCGCGGAGGCGATGCAACCGGTCGGCGACATCGCCGCGGTAGCTCCAGAGGCGCACTTGGTGCTCGGGGCGCTGGCCGAGCACGACGGCGAGCGCGGTGCCCCAACCCCCGGATCCGAGGATGGCGAGTGTCGGCATGGTCTCCCCCCAACTTCAATCGGAACGCAAAGAGAACCCAGGCGGTAGATCTTACCGCCGGAGCCGGGAAAAGAACGCGTTTCCGGCGGACTCAGTGGAGTTCGGTTTGCGCGGTTGCCGATGAAGGAAGTGCGTCATCCGGTTTCGCCGGAGGCCGACCAGGAGGGTTCCCCATGCGTCCGCACCAACTCAAAGTCTTCCGCGCCCACGGTGATAGCCCGAGCGATTTATTCGACGCCGAACCGCTCGATCCGAGCGTCCGCGTCCGCCTCGGAGACCTACTGCCCCTCGTCGCCATGGCCCAGAAGTTGAACTTCATTTGGCTCAAAGATTTCCTCGACGACGAAGTCGCGATCAGCGAAGACCTCCACCAAGTCCTCCAAACGTTCCGCAGCTGCCGACCATCGGCGTCGTGACAAATCCCATTTGTTCCCGACGGTCAGTGGCACATCTGGCACCACTTCACCCGCGCGTCATCGGAGCCGGGGCGATGCCCTCGAATCGTTGATTCTCGTCGAACAATCCGGCGAAGGCCGCGTCCGTCAGGTAGTTGGCCCGGCGGTGCCGACCGATGCCGGTGTCGGCGAACGACACGGCCATCTCGCCCTGGGGGATCCGCGTCAAGTCTTTCGATTCCTCGCCGAGGACTTCCATCCACGCTGTGCGGGCGGTGCCGTGCTTCGGGAGGCCGAAGATCTGCATGGCGGCGCTGTTGCTCACCATCGTCGTCCAGTCGTTCGGGTAGAGCTGGCGCAGTTGGCCGAGATCCTGCCAGAAGGTCCAGCATTGCAGGCCGTAGCCGCGGAGCAGTGTCATCGCGGTGCGCAGCAATGGCATCGCCCCGAGTTGGGCCGCTTCATCCACGAGGAAGAGCGTCCGCAAGTGCGGCAACTTCTTGCGGCGGAGTACCGTGGAAAGCAGAGTGGCGACCCACGCCCGCAGCACGGCCCGGTGACTTTCGAGCTTCTCCGGCGGAATCACGAGGTAGATCGTCACCGGGTCACCGGCGAGTAGCGATTCGAGTTGGAAGGTCGATTTCTCCAACGAC
>JANOSQ010000565.1:0-3348 GCA_031415915.1 Fimbriiglobus sp.
GGCATCCGGAAATCAGAACCGATTTCCGAAGCTCCGGAAAGCCCACTTCGGCCTAGGAAAACAGTGGGTTCAGGTGGGTAGCTGGTGCGATTTCACCCACAGGAATCCGTGAAGAGCCAATAAACAATAGGCCTCCCTTCAGGCATTTCGAGTCACCCCGCGTTCGTGCCCACCGTCTTGAAGTCTTCCATCGCGCGGGCCACGGCGAGGGGCAGAACCTTCCGCAACCGGCGCCCGCGGCGGACGTCGGGCCAGTTCCGCAAAATCTGCTCGGCCTGACGGCTCCCTGTGCGACGGTGGTACTCGATGATGAGCGGGTGGATCCACTCGTAATCGACGTGTTGGGTGTCGACCACCGCGACGCTCGTCGAGTGCAACTTGGCGGGCGCTTCCCCTTTCGGGTCGTAAACGTACAGTTCGCCGCCGGTCATCCCGGAGCCGATTTCGTTCTCGATGGGGCCGAGGATCAGCACCCGGCCGCGGGTCATGTACTCGCAGGCATACTTCCCGGCCGCTTCCGCGACGATGGTCGCCCCGGAGTTGCGGATGCCGAGCCGGTGCCCGGCCCGCCCGCCGAGGAAGACGAAGCCGCCGGTTGCCCCGTAAGCGACGTTGTTCCCCGCGAGGCTCTGGATTTCCCCGCCGTAATCCGACGTCGAGTAGTCCAGCGTGACGACGATGGTTCCGCCGGAGATCCCCTTGGCCACGCCGTCTTGGGCGAAGCCGCGGAGTTCGAGATCGAGGCCGGTGACGCACCAGGCCCCGAAGCTCTGGCCGGCTTCGCCGTCGAAGCGCGCGCGGATCTTCTTTCCGGCGGGGATGCCCTCGCGGCCGTAGATGGTGGCGATCATCCCCGCGACGGTCGCACCGACGGAGCGGTCGCTATTTTTGATCTTGAACACCAAACTGCTATCGGCCCCGGCGTCGATGGCGTCCCGCGCGGATTCCAGCAGGCGCAGGTTCAACCCGGCCCGGTCGCCGACGCCGCAGACGCCGGCGTTGTCGAGGTGGACTTGGGCGAAGCGTTCGTTCAAGCCGACCACGGCCATGTCGGGTCGGATGAATTTGCTCACGTCCACGCGGGCGATCCGCCCGGTGATGGCCGCATCGGTCCGCTTTTCGAGCAGGTCGCTGCGACCCGTCAGTTCGCTCAGATGCTTGACGCCGAGACCCGCAAGGATGGTGCGGACTTCCTCGGCGACCGCTCGCAGATAGGCCTTGGTGTGCTCCGGGTGACCTTTGAAAATCTCCGGCGAGCCGGTGATCCCCGTCGGGCAATTCGGGATGTGGCAGCTCTTGCAGACGATGCACCCGACCGACACCATCAGCCCTTGGCCGAAGCTGAATTGATCGGCCCCGAAGAGGGCGTACTTCACCACGTCGTGGCCGTTCTTGATGCCCCCGCCGACGCGGAGCGTCACCGACGTGCGGATGCCGTTGACGACGAGCGCTTGGTGCGCCTCGGCCAACCCCATCTCACTGGGCAGGCCCGCGTGTTCTTTGCTGCTGACCATAGCCGCGCCGGTGCCGCCGTCGATGCCGTCGATCTCGATGACGTCGGCCCCGGCCTTGGCGACCCCGACCGCGATGGTGCCGATGTTCTCCACCGACACGAGCTTCACCGACACCGGCACCCCCGGCTTCACGGCCTTGAGGTCGTGGATCAGTTGCGACAAATCTTCGATGGAGTAGATGTCGTGGTGCGGCGGAGGCGAGATCAAATCCGTCCCCGGCTTGGCGAAGCGGATGTCGGCGATCTCCTTCGTCACCTTCTTGCCCATGAGCTGGCCGCCTTCGCCCGGCTTCGCCCCTTGGGCCATCTTGATCTGGATTTCATCGGCGTTGATGAGGTACTCGGCATCGACGCCGAAGCGCCCGGACGCGACTTGGCGGATGCGGCTGCGGAAGCGGCTCTTGCGGAGGTCGCCGCCGAGGCAGTAGATCGACGGGGCGTAGGTTCGCTTGGCGATAACCTCGTCCCAGAACTTGCCGTGCGGCCGTTCGGGCAAGTCGTTGCGCCAGCGGAACTCCCCCCCTTCCCCGCTGTTGCTCAGCCCGTCGAGTTCGTTCAGCGCCGCGGCGATGGTCATGTGGCTGGCGCCGGTCAAGGCCCCGTGGCTCATCGCGGCCCCGCGGAAGAGTTCCTTCACCATCGCGTCGGCCGCTTGCACTTCTTCCTTCGGGATGCCGGGGTGCGTCGGCTTCTTGATAAGGAAGAGGTCGCGGAGCACCGTCGGCGGGCGCGACTTCACCATGTCGCTGAATTTGTCGAACTTCACGCCGACGCGGATGAGCGCGCCCGGGTCGTGCTCTTCGGGCGGTCGGCTGTAAGCCATCTCGCCGCCCCCGCTGGAGGCGCTGGCGTCGGTCTCGGGGTGGGCTTCTTTCACCGCGTCGCGCAGGGCCATGCGGACCTTGGCGTTGAAGGCCATGTAGTCCCGGTTGCGGCCGAGCACGTTCATCTTCTCGGCGAGTTCGACGCGCCACTTCGCATCGTCGACCAAGTCGTTCAAGGTCAAACCGCCGACGCGGCTCGGGAAGTCGCCGAGGTACTCCATGAGCTCGGGGCCGAAGCCGATGGCTTCGAAGAGCATTGCCCCGCGATAGCCTTCGATGGTCGTGATGCCCATCTTCGAGATGATCTTCTTGAGCGAATCTTCGAGCGCCTCGAACAGGTTTTCGAGCGCTTCCCGCGGCGGCAATGTGATGTCTTGCTTCGTCTCCGGGTGCTTCCAAGTGATCCCGTCCTTCACCAAGCGCAGCATCAAGTACGGGTGAACGGCGTCGGCGCCGAAGGCCACGAGCACGGCGATGTCGTGCCCTTCCTGGATGTCCCCGGCTTGGACGATCAATGAACAGCGGTCGCGCAACCCCTGCTTGCAGAGGTAAGTGTGCACGGCCCCGAGCGCCAGCAGCGACGGCAGCGGATCGATGCCGCGCTTGCACGACTCGCGATCCGAGATGCAGAGGACGTGGTGCCCGTTGTGCACGGCCTTCTCGGCGTCGCTCTTCAATTTCTCGAGCGCGGTCCGCATCGAATCGGCCCCGCCCGATAACGGGAAGGTCGCGTCGAGGGTGTCGAAGGCGAAGAGTTCGTTCCGCTGGAGGTCGTCGATCATCGCGTCGTTGACGACGGGCGACGGCAATTCCAACTGGCGAACGGGCAGGTTGTCGTCGCCGGTGGCGGGGAGCGGGTTTGACGCCGTCAGCGGCGAGCGCCCGAGGTACGTCACGAGCGACATCGCCCCGCCTTCGCGGTAGGGGTCGATCGGCGGGTTCGTCACCTCGGCGAAAGTCTGTTGGCAGTACTTGAACAGCGTCGGGTGGTACTGGCTGAAGATCGTGAGC
>JANOSQ010000566.1:0-2162 GCA_031415915.1 Fimbriiglobus sp.
GTCTCGACGCTGGCGATCTTCTTCTTGACGCCGATCATCTACGGCCGCGAGTTGCTCGACAGCAAGGGGCTGAGTTGGCTCGTGGACGTGAACCCGATCTACGTCTTCATCGAGATCATCCGCGATCCGATCGTGGAAGGAACCCTCCCCGGCTTGGAGCGCTACGGCTTCGCCGGGGGGCTGACGCTGGCGAGCTTCGTCTTGGCGATGGGCGTGATCAGCTGGTTGCAGAAACGGGTCGTATTCCAACTTTGAACCACGGGCGGGGGCGGCGCGAAGCATGGCGCGGATCGAGCTGAAGGATGTCAACGTCACGTTTTCCCTGCGGAAGACGACCAAGGTCACGCTCAAGGAGTACCTGCTCAAAGGGTTGTTCCTCACGTCCGTGAACCCGATCGTGGCGATCCATGCCCTCAACAACCTGAGCTTCACGTTGCAAGACGGCGAGCGCCTCGGCGTGATCGGCCACAACGGGGCCGGCAAAACGACGATGCTGAAAATGCTCGCCGGTGTCTACCCGCCGAACTCAGGTACGCGGATCGTCGAAGGCAACATCTGCTCGCTCTTCGACATCTCCGTCGGCTTCGAAGGCGAGGCGAACGGCTGGGACAACATCAGCTACCGCGGCTACCTGCAGGGTGAAACGCCGCGCTCCCTCAAGAAAAAACGCCAAGAGATCGCCGACTTTTGCGAGTTGGGGGACTTCCTCAACATCCCCGTCCGCTACTACTCCGCCGGGATGCTCGTGCGTTTGGCCTTCGCGATCGCCACGGCGACCGAACCGGAAGTGCTCCTCGTGGACGAAGTCCTCAGCGTCGGCGACTTGGCGTTCGTGCAGAAGGCCAAAGAGAGAATGCGGCAGATGATGCGGAAATCGAGCCTGATGGTACTGGTCAGCCACGATCTCGAATCGGTACAGGAGTTCTGCACGCGGGCGCTCTGGATGGAGCACGGCCGCGTCAGGATGGATGGCGACCCGAAAGATGTGGTGGCCGCCTATCAAGCGAGCGTCGCCCCGCTGGTGCCGCAACCGATCGAGGCGATTATCCCCGCCGGGCTGGGCAGTTCCGCCGCCGTCGTCGCCGGTTGAACGGGGGTTACGGCATGGCCGCGTCCAACGCCCCGTACTTCAGCGTGCTCATCGTCAACTACAACGGTGCGGCCTTGCTTCCCGATTGCCTCGGTGCGCTGGCGACGCAGACTTTCCCGGCCCACCGATACGAGACCCTCGTGCTCGACAACGCATCGAGCGACCAATCATTGGCCCTCGTTCGCACGAGGTTTCCGAACGTGCGGGTGATCGCGGAATCGGTGAACACCGGCTTCGCGGGCGGAAACAATCGCGCCGTGCCGCACGCCCGAGGCGAGGTCGTCGTCTTGTTAAACAACGACACGATTCCCGATCCGTTCTGGCTCGAAGAACTCCAGCGGGCCATCGGCGAGAATCCGGGGTGCGTCGTCGGCAGCAAGCTCGTGCTGGCCGGAGAACCGCGCAAGATCAACAGTGCCGGACTGTTCCTACTGCGCGATGGCCGCGGGGCGGATCGCGGATTCGGCCAACCGGACACGGGGCAATTCGAAGCGGGGGGCGATATCTTCGCAGCGTGCGCCGCGGCGGTGGCCATTCCGCGTGCGCTGTTGCGCGATCCGCTGTTCGACCCGGACTACTTCCTCTACTGCGAAGACCTCGAAGAAGCGTGGGCGGGGCAACTCGCCGGCCGGCGGACGGTGCTGGCTCCGCGCGCGGTGGTCCGCCATTGCGTCGGCGCCTCGGCCGGGGATCGCTCGCCGCTGTTCTGGTATTACGTCGAACGCAACCGCACGCTCACGGCCCTGCGTCACGGCGACCCGTTTTTGATGGCCTACTCCGTGTGCGGTTTGCTCGCATGTGTATTGCGGGCCACGGTCCTGTTCGCCCTGCGCCGAAGAGCGCCTAAGTACCGCTGGCCGGCGGTGAAGGCCGTGTGGCGAGCGCTGGCTTCGGTCGTCGTGCGGATGCCGCGGATTCTCGGCGAGCGACTCACGGCCCCACCGCGGGGGCGAGTCTGATGCGCGTCCTCATCAACGGGCTTTCGACCCTGAAGGCCAAGACGGGCGTCGGGCACCACATCGCCGATTTGCACGCTGCGCTGGAAGCGGCCGAGCCCGAATCGGAGTTCACG
>JANOSQ010000567.1:0-5223 GCA_031415915.1 Fimbriiglobus sp.
ACTTGGAAGGGTCGCCACCCCACGGTGAAGCGACTGGCCGGCGACTACCGTAACGGCATCCGACTCTCGAAGAAGGAGATGAAGCCGTACGAGGCGCGGATGGAGCGCTCGCCGTCGCTTCGCAAGTACGACATCACGATCCAGCCGTGCGGCAGGTGAATCAAGACCTGCCGCTCGCCCAACGGAGAGGATGTCTGTCATTGTCACATCCGCGGGGGGCTTACGCGCTTGCGCCAACCCGCTCGGGATCTTGCGGTGTGGCAAGTGCGAGAAACAATCGTCGCACCGGGTCGAAGAGTGGCGGTGAAACGATCGGCGATCACTTCGCCATGGCTCGCAGGATCTCGATGCCCCGTTCGAGCGTCTCGTCTTTGGCCGCGTAGCTGATGCGGAAGTGGGTATCGGCTTGGCTGAACACGCCGCCGGGGATGACGAGCAAATTCCGTTTCACCCCTTCGGTCGCGAACTCGGTGCCGGTGCCCCGCGGCGCCTTCGGGTAGAGGTAGAACGCCCCGCCGGGGACCGCGAACTCGTAGTGCCCTTTCAACCCCGCCATCAGCCGATCGCGCTTCCGTTTGTAATCCGCGACGATGCCGGTCACGTCGTAGTCGCACGCGGCCAAGCCGGCCCATTGCACCATGCTGGGGGCGCACACGAACGTGCTCTGCTGGAGTTTCATCATCTCGTCGATCAACGCCTTCGGCCCGTGGGCGTAGCCGAGGCGCCAGCCGGTCATCCCGTAGGTTTTGCCGAAGCCCTCGATGACGAGCACGGAGTCGTCGAACTCGGCCGGGCTGCGCGGCGGGGTGTCGTAGTGGAAGGCTTTGTAAATCTCGTCGCTGACGACGAGGATGCCGCGCTTCCGGGCGAACTCGGCGATCGCCTTCATCGCTTCGGGTGCGACGATGCTGCCGGTGGGGTTCGACGGGCTGCAGAGCAGGATCATCTTCGTGCGCGGGGTGCAGGCCGCGATGAACTTGTCCGGGTCGATACCGAAGTCGGGCGCCGTATCGACACCGACGAACGTGCCCCCCGCGAGGGCGACCATGTTCGGGTACATGACGAAGTACGGGTCGGCCGCGACGACTTCGTCGCCGGGGTTCACGGTGGCGAGGATCGCGAGCATCAGCCCGCCGCTGGTGCCGCTGGTGATGAGCAGATCGCGGTCGGGGTGGTCGAAGGATTTCCGCACGTCGGCCAGCAACCGATCGCGCAGCTCCGGGATACCCTGCGTGACGGTGTAGCCATTCTTCCCGGCATCGATGGCCGCCTTGGCGGCGGACTTGATCGACTCGGGCACGTCGAAGTGCGGTTGCCCAATGCTCAGGTTCACCGGGTCTTTGAGCGACCGGGCCAGTTCGAACACCTTGCGGATGCCCGAGATCTCCACGGCCTTGGAGCGATCCGAAATCCAATGCGATACGTTCATGGGGGAAACCATGGGGCAAATCAAGAATAACCACAGAGGCACAGAGACACAGAGAAGACAAGAATAGAAACATGGGGAAGAAAAAGGATAAGCATCGTGCCCGTCCTGTCTTCGACCCTGCTTCATTCTTGCCTTCTCTGTGTCTCTGTGTCTCTGTGGTTAATCCTGCTTCTTGATCTGGGCGCCGGGTTCCGCCGGCTTCGGTTCCGCGGTCGTCGGGGTCGTCGTGGCTGGGGCGGTCTTGGCTTTCTTCCACGCGGCGACATCCACCGTCAGCACTTCGACGCTCTTGGCGAGTTGCGTGTCGATCCCCTTCGCCCAATCCTCGGGGGTGATTTCCACGGCCACGTCGGGCGGCACGCCCTCTTTGTCCATGTTCACGTTCTTGTTCGTGAAGACGCCGATGCGCGGGATGCGGAACGTCGAACCGTCGATGAGCCGCGTGCTGCCGGTGCCGATGACCAACCCGCCCGTCGCTTGGCCGACGAGCTTGCCCAGCCCGCTGGCGCGGAAGGCGTGCGGGAAGATTTCCGCGTCGCTGTAACTGCGATTGTTGATGACCACCGTCATCGGCTTGCTCCACTTGCGGTCGAAGTTGCGCAGCACTTGCCCTTCGCCACCGTCGCGCTGGACGAACTTCGTGTGATCCTTGCCGACGAGGTAGTTCAGCACTTGGTCGTGGGTGAAGCCGCCGCCGTTGTTGCGGACGTCGATGACGATGGCCTCTTTGTCGAAGTTGTCCGAATAGAGGCTCCGCATGAAGATTTCCAACCCGGCTTCGTCCATGCCGGGGATGTGGATGTACCCGAGTTTGCCGCCCGAGAGTTTATCCACCTGCTCGGCGTTCTTCTGGACCCAGCGGTCGTACATGAGCGCCCCGATGCGGCCGCGGTCGGCGCCGATGATCTCGACCCGGCGGGCCGACTTCGGATCGGCGGGAGTCGTCGGCGCCAGCGTCAGCGTCACGGTGTCGTTGACGCGGTTGTTCAACAGCTTCGACAGATTGATGGCGGTGGTCAGCTCGATGCGGTCGACGTGGGTGATCACATCCCCCGCTTTGAGGTTCAGCCCGCGTTTGTCAGCGGGGCCGCGCTTCAGGATCTCCGAAATCTTCAACCCCGGCCCGGCGTATTTCTCGTCGAAGAGCAGGCCGAGGTCGGCCGTCGGCTCCTCGGGCAACGGCAACCGGCCGCTGATGCCGAGGTGGCTCGCGTTCAACTCGCCGAGCATCAGGGAAACGAGGGCGTACAGGTCTTCGCGGCTCGCGCAGTGCGAGACGATCGGGGCGTACTTCGCGCGGATGTCCTTCCAGTTGGCGCCGTGGAAGTCTTTGTCGTAGAAGTTGTCCGAAAGCGAGCGCCACGCTTGGGCGAACATCTCGGCGAATTCCTCGTCGCGGTCGATGGTGAGCTTGCACGCGAACTTCACCTGCGCGGGTTCGCCGACGGGGCCGCCCGCGCCGGTGAAGCCGCCGAAGCTGGCCCGCGTGTAGCGGAGTTCGCCGGCGCCGTTGAGGAAGTAGACCGTGCCGGTGGACTTTTTCGCCCACTTGATGCCGCGCGGCGATTGGTTGCCCGACGTCAACCGGCCGAGGTTCTGGCCGTTGCTGCTGACGACCCAGAGGTCGTCGCCGCCTTGCAAGGAGCGGAACGCGACCAGAGTGCCGTCGGGCGAGATGCTGCCCCCCTCCGCCGGGGTCGTGCTGGCCCGCTCGACGCGCAGGTGGATGTCGTCCCATTCGATTTCATCCGTCGTCTTGGCTCCGTCCACCGCCGGCTTTTGCAGGCTGGCGACGTGCATGGCGAAGATGTTCCCGCGCCGCTGGCTCACGAAAGCGATCTTGTTCCCGCCCCAAGTCACGTCGCTGTTGAACGTGGCGTACCGGCTGATGTTCACCGGCTTGGTCGCACCGTCAACCGGTGCGATGTACACCTCGCTGGCGAAGCTGCCGTCCAAGCGGGCGTAGGCCACGTATTTGCCGTCCGGCGACCAATCGTAATCGAGCACCTTCTTGTCCGCGACGAGCACCTTGGCCTCGGTGCCGTCGGGCTTCATCGTCCAGAGTTGGCCTCCGCGCAGGAACGCGATGCGATCCCCCTTCGGCGAGTAACTCGGGCCGCTTTCTTCTTCGCCGGTCTTCGTCAGTTGCGTCGTTTTGAACTTGTGGGCTTTGGTGAGTTCCGGGTGTTCGGGGTCGTCCGCTTCGAGCGAATAGAGTTCTTCGACGCCGGTGCGATCCGAGGCGAAGAGCAACTTCTTCCCGTCGGGGGACCAACTCACGTTGTGATCGGCGGAGGCGTGTTCGGTGAGCCGCGTCGACTTGCCCCCCGCGGGGACTTTGGTGAGGAACAACTGGCCGTGGACGACGACGACCGCGTGCAGTTCGTCCGGCGACAGGGCGAACTCGGTGGCGTCGCGGTTGAACGTCGTCGTCCGCGAGGTGTTCGATTTGTCGTCGGCGTGGACTTCGATGGCCAACTTCCGAGGCGGGGCGGTCGTCTTCGTGCTCGTCACCCAGATGTCGGCGCCGCATTCGTACACGATCCACTCGCCGTTGCCGCTGATCCGCGCCCGGCGCACCATGTCGTCGGCGTGTTGGGTGATCGGCTGTGCGGAACCGCTGGCGACCAACCCTTCGACCGATTGCCTCACGATGTTCGAGCAGCCTTTGTTGAAGCCGGCATCGGTGACGTAATAGAGTTTCTTGCCGTCCTTGCTCCACATCGGGGCCGTGTCTTGCCCGTTGTGCTGGGTCAGTTGTTTCGTGACGGAGCCATCGGTGGTCGCCAGATAGAGGTCATCGTTGCTGGAACCTTTGTACCCGCGGCGGTACCACGTCCCCGGCCCGCGCACGAATGCGACCTTGTCGCCGGTCGGCGCGAAGTGCGCCTCCTTCGCCTCGAACAGGTTCAACTTCTTCTCGGCCCCGCCTTCGACCGGCACGGTGAAGGCCTCTTGCTGGCTCGGGTAGCCGGTGCCGCGCGTGCTGGTGAAGACGATATTCTTCCCGTCCGGCGTCCACCCGGTCACGACATCGTGTGCCGAATCGAACGTGAGCCGCTTCGGTTTGCCGCCCACGACGGGGACGACGAAGACATCGTAGCTGCCGTGCCGGACGCTGCTGAAAGCGATCTGCCGGCCGTCCGGACTGAACACGGGGGTGTAATCGTGGGCTTCGTGCATCGTCACCGGCCGGGCGACCCCGCCGATGGCTTCGACGACCCAGATGTCCCCGAGGTAGCTGAAGGCGACCTGTTTGCCGTCGGGGGAGATGTCCGGCGAGCGCGGGAACCGGATCGGCTCCTGCCCGGCCGCGGAAGCGGCGATCAGCGCGAAGAGCAGCAAAGTGGGGAGGGCAAATCGGGGCATGGGGGGATTATCCTGAATTGTGGTCTGCTGTGCGATGTCAGTAGGTTGCGGGCGAGTCAAGCAACACGTCTTCCCTCTCCCGGCTTTGCGGGAGAGGGGCCGGGGGTGAGGGGTTTCTTGAAGCAAGACCCTCACCCCACCCTCTCCCGCAAAGCCGGGAGAGGGAGTCGGAATCGACTGCGCGGAGGCACCTTCGCGCTCCGCACACATCTCCTAGCTTAACAATGAGACGGTCGGGAAGCAAAAACCGGACACCCGACTTTTACAGACGTGTGACGGAAACGACCGGCGGGACGGGAATAACCGGCGGAACGGGAATAGGCTACGCCTGGCATCATTCTTGAAGGGCGGGTGGAGTCTTCGGAACCCGCCGCAGTGGAGAAGTGTGTTCCGCGCTTTCCAAAGGTTGCTTCACACCTGCGGCG
>JANOSQ010000568.1:0-1905 GCA_031415915.1 Fimbriiglobus sp.
TCCTTCCGGTTGAGCCCCTCGGAGATCGACGCGCCGCCGAGGATCGCGCACGTCAGCCCGGCCTTCTTGACGACTTCGAATTCCCCGGGCAGGAGCAGTTCGACCGATCGGTAGCCGATCTTCTTCACCTCCTCGGCGAGCTTTTCAAGCGGGAGCTTGCCGTAGCACCACTTGCAGACGGATTGCTGGAGGCGGCCTTTGATGTCCGGTTTGTCTTCGGCCCGGATGACCCCGCCGGTCACTGCGCCCAAGGCGCCGGCGCTCACGGCTTGGAGGACGTAACGGCGATTCCATTGGATCGAATTCATCGCAGGAATTCCATTCGGGGAAGGGGAAAGAATGAAAGGGGATTCTCGGGGCGATCGGGAATAGATGCGGCTTGCGTAAGACACTTGTACCACCTTTTTAGAGCCCCTCCAATAGCCTCCTTCCCTCCGCTGAACCCAGATACCAAGACAATACCTCATCCGAAGAGCCGGCGCCGCGACGCTCGGCGTTCCAGCTCGATGTCCAACCCCCCGCCGATCGCCTCAAGTGCGATCGTTGCGGCCCCGATACTTTTTCCGCCACCGAAAACGTGAGATTTTGTCGTCCCGAAAAGTGCGAAGAGATGGAAATGTCAGTCAAGGGTTTTCGATTTCAGTGACATTGCTGAGCGATTCGTGCGGTTCGGCGTGCATTGGCCCGACGCCTCAAAGAATGCTCACCGCGGCATGCCAAGACTCCGGTCCCCGTGTGGCGACCACCAGGGCGTTCTCTGTGCCCGCGGCCTGGGCGAGGAGCGCGCCATCAGGTGCCCAAATCGCGCTCCTGCCCACCGAGACATGGGTGCCGACCGACACGGCGTGGTTAGCCATCACCACCAGCATCCCGTGGCGGAGCGCATAGTCCGCCAATCGCGGGGTGTCGGTAGCGTACCAATCGGCGTTCAGGAACACCCCGGCGGCGTACACGGTCGCACCGAGCGCTGCATAAGACTGGGGGTGGGATGGGGCAGACGAGTCCGCGCAGATGGACAGGCCGACCATTTGACCGTGCGAATCGAACGCGAGCGGACCGCTGCCGGGTACGAAGTCGTTCGACTCGTCGCCGCCCAAGTGCATTTTGGCGTAGGTCCGCCGGGAGCCGTCGGGGCCGAAAAGGATCGCACCGAGGGCGGGCTTCCGGCCGCCGGCGGACAGCGGCGCGCCGGCGACGACATGCATCCGATGCCTTTGCGCCAGTTCGCCGAGCGGGTCGAGGCGTGCGTCGCCGGCCGCGATGGCGTGGGCCGCAGCCAACTCGGGCTCGTACTCGGTGAGGGAAAGTTCGGGGAACACGAGGACGGACACGCCCCGCGCGGCTGCCGCCGTCACCGCTGCGGCGTGCGTCCGGAGATTCCGCGCGAGTTCGCCCCGGATCGAAGCGACCTGTGCTGCGGCGATTTTGAACTCACCCATCCGTGCGCTCCATTCCCGAACAAGCCAGTTACGGGGCGCGGGCAGCCTAAGAGCTTGAACCTAAAACAACGTATGAGGCACCCGTCCCCCGGCGGCGATCGGGCGTGACGAGGCACGCCACGGAACTTGCAATCGAGCGCCCCGCGTGCCGAATCTCAACCGATTACTTCGGTTTGGGTGCCAACAAACGTACCGTCTTCGAGTTCGCCGATGAACGCGCGCACCGTCGTACCGTCCGAACCGAGCAGCGAATGTGTAGAGGATGGAAAAATGTCGGGACCGATACAGGGTCATGAGTCATCCAGCGGGATAGTCAGCTTTACCCACGAGGGATCTCGAAATCTGCCACGGATTCGCCTCCACCACCACCCCATGAATACACGCCGGCCTTTCCCCTCCCACCCTGGGACAAACTGCACGTCCATCACTACCAGCCGGAATCAACTCCAAATGCGGACAGCGATCG
>JANOSQ010000569.1:0-2201 GCA_031415915.1 Fimbriiglobus sp.
TGGGAGTTTGCACCCTTAACTCGGTGTCCGCCAAACGTGGGGAGGTTCAGTCTTTGATTTCAATACACCCTCACCCCCAACCCCTCTCCCGCAAAGCCGGGAGAGGGGGGCGGAAGATACGGGGACGCTACGAATAGTCGAAGTCCGCTCTAACTCAACGGTTCAATACGTCGCCCGGCCACCGCTGATGTCGAAGCAGAAGCCCGTCGTGAAGCTGCAATCGGCGCTGCTCAGAAAGTGGACGAGCGCCGCAACTTCGTCCGGTTTGCCCGTGCGGCCGAGCGGGATCTTGCTCAGCATCATGTTGATCTGCTCTTGGCTGAGTTGATCGAGGATCGGCGTTTGAATCACGGCCGGGGAGACGCTGTTGACGCAGATGTCGCCTTTGCCGACGAGTTCCTTCGAGAGCGACTTCGTCAGCGCGATCACCGCCGCTTTGCTCGCGGAGTACGGCCCCATCTTCGGGTTGCCTTCTTTGCCGGCGATGCTGGCGATGTTCACGATGCGGCCGTACTTTCGCTCGATCATCCCGGGCAGTACCGCCTTGCAACAGAGGACGAGCCCCGTGACGTTGATGTTCATCACGTACTCCCAATCTTCCCGCACCGATTCCCAGATCGCCACGTCGCGCCCCTTGCGGCTGGCGACGCCGGCGTTGTTCACGAGGATGTCCACGGGGCCGGCCTTCGCGACGATTTCGGCGAAGACGCGCTCGAGGTCGGCTTCCTTCGTGAGGTCCCCCACCATCGCCACGCCGCCGATGTCTTTGGCCACGCGCTCGGCGTTCGCCGCGGCCATGTCGAAGACGCCGACCTTCGCCCCGGCCGCGGCCAGCCGGCGCGAGATGGCTTCGCCGATGCCTTGGCCGCCGCCGGTCACCACGGCGACTTTGCCATCCAATCGAAAGAGTTGCACGGCCATCGGTCACTCCGGAAAGAGGTTGTGCGCGCCGGTCGCGGTCGCATTTTGGGAATCGAGTTACTGTAGCAACGGGGGGGCGGGTGAATGCGAAAAGCCGGGGAGAACCCCCGGCCGCAATGGCCATCCATCGTTGTGAATGGATGTCCAGTAATAGTATGCGCTCGGATCTGCCCGGTGTCAAATAATTCGGGGGCGAATTTGCGGGTGAACCGGCGTTTGACACCCTCAACGCGTTGCCGTACCGTAGGTTTTCCTTCAACTCCACCAACCGAGGCGGTCATGGCGAAGCCCATTTTGAATTTGCAATCGAGCGAAGCGACGGTCGCCCACTCTGCGGCCGTGATCTTCGCGGCTTACATCGGTGCCGGAAAAGTGCCCGAAGGATCGGAATCCCTCTGGAGTCAGCGTTCCTTCAATGAAGCCTTGCAAATCGCGAACCTCGCCGACGAAACCATCCAGAGCGATACCGAACTGGGGTGATCGTTCACGGCTTCACTTTGTCCGGGAAGACCGCCTTCAGCTTGTCGAGCTTCGGCTCGATGATCGCCCGGCAGTAGCCGTGCTTCGGGTTCGTGGCGTAGAAGTTCTGGTGGTTCGCCTCGGCGGGAAAGAACTCCCCGGCCGGGACGATTTCGGTGACGATGGGCTTGCCGAAGACCTTGGCTTCGTCGATCTTCGATTTGAAATTCTCGGCCAATTCCTTCTGGCGCGGCGAGTGGGTGAAGACCGCCGAGCGGTACTGGGTGCCGATGTCGTCCCCTTGGCGGTTCAGCGTCGTCGGGTCGTGGCTGCGCCAGAAGACTCCGAGCAGTTCCGGGTACGAAATCACCTTCGGGTCGAAGGTCACGCGGATCGCCTCGGCGTGGCCTGTGTCCCCGCCGCAGATTTGCCGGTAGGTCGGGTTCGGTACGCTGCCGCCGGTGTAGCCGGACGTGACGGTTTGCACGCCCTTCAATTGCTGGAACACGGCCTCGGTACACCAGAAGCAGCCGTTGGCGAAGGTCGCGGTGGTGGTGTCGTCGGGGGTATCGGACGGTTCGAGGACAGGGAAAGTTTCGGGGAATGAGCGATCCCGCAGCTGCGAGAGCTGCCAAGCAAACAACCCGCCTAGGAAGACGATAGCCGCGACGAGGAAGATGGAGCGGCGGAGGGAGCGCATGGCAGAAACTCCGACACAGGAGCGACACACATTGTAGCGCAGAAGGCGAGCCGACCCTGTCAAGGGTCGGGTGCTGACGGAGATCGCCGAGGCGAATTCCCCGCCACCCGACCCTTAACAG
>JANOSQ010000570.1:0-2268 GCA_031415915.1 Fimbriiglobus sp.
GGGGGCCATCGCGAATTCCGAGACCACCTTCCGGATGCAGACGGAAGTCCCGGCCCTCGCCGATGTGGGCCGCGAGCCCGAAGCGATCCGGAAGCTCTACGGACTCGATTCGAAGGATGAGTACCAGCGGTACTATGCCACCCAAGCTCTGCGCGCCCGGAGGATGGTCGAGGCGGGCGTCCGGTTCGTCGAGATCACCTGCCCGAGCTTCGACGGCAACAACTCGCCGTGGGACCAGCACGGCGACTTGAAGGTGAATCACGAAAAGAACGCCCGCGTCACCGAGCAGTCGGTCGCGGCGCTGATCGCCGACTTGAAGCAGCGCGGGCTGCTGGAGCAAACGATCGTTCTCTGGGCTGGGGAAATGGGGCGGACCCCGCACACCCCCGCCGTCACGCCCAACTGCGGCCGGGACCACCACGTCAACGGGTTCACGCTCTGCATCGCCGGAGGGGGCTTCCAGGGCGGTATCGCCCACGGCGAGACGGACGATTTCGGCAACGCCTTCGTCGCCCAGCCGTTGTCCGTCCACGACATCCACGCCACGATTCTGCACCAGCTCGGGATCGACCACACCAAGCTGACATACCACCACGGCGGCCGCGATATCCGACTGACCGACGTGCACGGCACAGTCCAGCAAGCAATGCTAGCATGACGAGCCCGGGGCAGCCTATCGTTACGACGATCGATCAGCACTTGCGCCAATTGCGAAAGGGTTGGGGAACCCGGCGTCGTACTCGATCATCGGACCGGTCACGATACGAGCCGGAAGCGTCAGCGACGGACCGCATGCCGAGCGGCGAGTTCCGAATGGCATCCCGATGCAATCGGTCCGTCGCTCATTCATGCTTCCGGCTCGTATCGTGACCGGTCTCTCGCCATCGGCTCTATTTCTTCCAGTACGCAGGCAATTCGGGCAGTGTATCGCGGAGGATTTCGAGTACGGCTTTCCGATCCGCCGCCGCGAGGTGTGTGAACGCCTCCGTCCGATCCTTCCCCGTCAACACCTCGTGCATCCGCTTGAGGGCGATGTCCTTGACTTCCGCGGGCAAGCCGGCGAACGCCTCCGAGTAGACGAGATAGCTGCACGGGTACTTGAACAGCCGCGATTTCAGATCGAACTCGCGCAGCGAGCGGCCCCGATTGTCGAACGGCCCGCGCGCGGCGAACTCCCGCGCGAAGCCGGACGTCCCCGCGATCGGCCCCTCCAGTTTCGCCTCTCCGCAAAACAGCAGATGGCGGACCAAGTCCTCGGCCGCGCCTTCGATCCGCCGCACGGCGCTGTCCCAACGCTTCCCGGCTGGCTCGCCGAATTCCCGGTTCAGGTTCGCTTCGTAGTGCCGGGCCTGCCGCGTCGAGATCATCGCTTGGGCGATGCGATTGTGACAACCGGTCTGATGCTCGAAGACGAGGAGCGCGACGATGTCGCTGTGCGGCGCGAGATAATTCGCGACGGTGAAACGGGACTTGAGCTCGGTCACATTCTGCCCGCCGGCATTTCCTTCGGCTTCGGGGTCTTTGGCGTTTTCCACGACCCAATTGCCCCGATGCGTATGCTTGCCGTGTTTGCCGGTGACGTACCACCCGCCCCAGCGCTCCGAGAACGGACTGGTGTGATCGGTGCGGAGCGAACCGGCCGAGAGAATCGGCAAGCCGGTGCGGTCGGTGAAGACGGAGCGGACGAGGTGGCCCGGCACACCGCCCGTCGCGGAGGAAGCGTGGCAGGTGAGGCAGTTGTCGCGCTCGCGCTCGAAAGTCGGTTTGGCGGTCGAATCTTGATCGAGCGTGTAGAAGACGGTACCGAGCTTGGAATCGGCCGCGGAGATTTCGAGCATGTCGCCGCGCAGGCAGAAGCCGACGTAGGTGTCATCGTTGAAGTAGAGCGCGCGGGGAGTCTTGGGCGAGATTCGGTCGCGTTGGAAGCTGGTCTTCGAGAAGACGAGGATCTGCGACGAGGGCGGGATATCGAGCCGCTTCAGCACGGCCGGGAGATATCCCCCATCGTCGGCGTAGGCGAGCTTCGCTTTCCCCGCATCGAGCCGCGCTTGGAGCTTCGACACCGCATTGTCGGGGCGGGAGGTTTTATAGTTGATGGGTTCGCGGTCGAAGTCATCGGCGTGAGCTGGAGCGGCGATGCAACAGAGGGCGAAAGCGAAGCGCAGGTCGAGCATCATCGGACTCGGGACGGACGGGTGTACGGCGGGTGGTGAATTATACCGTGCGGTGTGTCCGCGGGGGGATGCAAACGCTTTCGATCGCGATGAT
>JANOSQ010000571.1:0-9285 GCA_031415915.1 Fimbriiglobus sp.
CTCGATTCCATCGGTTTTGGGACACCCCCGTATGGAAGCGGTGGAATCGGTTCGCTCGGCGATAAGCTGCTGGCCCAGTGGCAAGGCCGGACGGTGGCCCTGCGATCCAGCGTGCTCGATGCGGGCGAGGAATCGGTCGGCACGGTGAAGCGGCTCTCGGTGACGGTGACGAATGCCAGCTCGAAGGATGTGCGAATCATTGGCGGCAGCGTCAGTTGTAGCTGCACGACGACTCAGGACTTACCCGTGACAGTCCCAGCCGACGGCACGGCGGAAGTCGAAATCGAACTCAAGTTCATCGGCACGCCGGGTCAATTCGATCACCGTTTCGAATTCTTCACCGACGACAAAACGCAACCTAAATTACACGGGATGATCGTCGGCCGAGTGGCCGACACTCCCCCATAATGAACCATCGCCCTGGGATGTTTCCCGGGGCAGGCTGTGCCGCCCCCCGGCACGCGGAGTGTTCCCCATGAATCGGTTCCTGAATCTGGCCTCGAAGGCCTTGGCGGTCATCGGCGTACTGACGCTGATGTGGACCGCCGGTGGAGTGCAAACGGCGAAGTCGCAGCCCAATCCGGTCGCGGCCTGTGGCGCCGTCTGGACTACGATCAATGGGCAGCCCGGATGGATCACCTGCGCCGGCACCACTGGATGTGGGGTTGCACAGCAGTGCTGTCAAACGCCCAGCTTCACCGGCGGCGACGTGAACAACCTCGCCAACTACGATTGCTGCTACTTCATCACTTGCCCGGGTAGCGGTTGATTTCGCGAAGCGTGTTATTGCCAGTTCGTGCTGAAACTGCCGCATCGCCTGGTGCGGCAGTCTCACTGGAGATCCCATTGTACTTCGATACCTCAGCCCAACGGTGGCCGATGAGAAAGACCGACCGCATCCGAATGCTCTGCCACCCGCATATGGCCTGGTCGCTTCTCGTCTGTTTGCTGCTCTCGCATCGCGGGAGCGCAGAAGACCTTCCAACGAACCAAGTGGTGAAAGATTTGCGAGCTGGCACCGTTCGGCTTCAGTCGGCCGAAGTCCGACTGTCGACTTGGGAATGCGTTCCGGAGTATTCACGTGGTGGGGGGAAATCGAGCTCGGGAACTTACGTCGTGAAACGTCACGGCGCATCCGTGCTTGTCAATGCGGCTCAGACCGTGAAGTCCGATCAATATCGAACAATCAATAGTGCTATCGAGATGTTTTCAATGGAATCGAAAACGAGCGGCCGAACTTGGGTTTTAAGCAACTATCAAAAACGAAAGTCCGACGACGACACGCCCTTGACTCGGGGTGATGACCAGTTCGCCATCTCCCCACTCACGGCCGTGAATGGCACTTTGACAATTCTTCAGTTACTGGACAAAAAAGATTTCACACCGACGCGGGCTCGGGGGGTGGCCAAGAACCGGATCGAGTTGGATTACGAGTTGTCCCATGGCGACGCGACAGGCCGTGGCACACTCACACTCGATCCCGATCTCGATTGGCTGGTGATCCGGTTGGAATACAAAATTCCCCCCACGTCGGGTCCGGGCGGGTCCGGTAGCTCTTCATTCTCCCGCGATGCGATACGCGACGGTGACCGGATTCGCGTGAAATCCGCCACCTGCGAGGCTGGGGTGGAGGGAAAGCCACAATATTCCAGCAAATCAAAATACACTTACAAGCTTCTTGCACCAGAAACCGTGGACCCGGCCGAATTCACCCTCGAGTACTACAAGCTCACCGCGCCCGAGTCTGTTGAAGCCTACGAAGACCGCCCGCTATTCAACTGGCGCTTGTGGGCTTTGATACGTAAATCGGTTTTCTCGACGTAAGGACCTGTTACGAAATAAGTGTTACAACTTCGACTTTGGCCGGATGCGGTAGTTCCACTCGCCGTGGAAGGCATCCGGCAGGCATTTCACCCCGGCCAACTCGTCGTCGCTCACCTTCAAGCCGGTCGGGTACTTGCCGGGATCGACACTGGCCTTCACCACCAATCCGCCTTCCGTCTTGGTCGCGCCGATCAGCCGCACCACCAGTTCCAAGCTGGTCAGCGGCTGACCCCGCCAGTTGATCGAGATGTGGCTGAAGAGCCGGTGCTCGATCTTGTTCCACTTGCTCGTCCCCGGCGGGAAGTGGCAGACCCTCAGCGTCAGCCGGGTGTCATCGGCCAGCTTCTGCAATTCCACCTTCCACAGCCGGGACCGCGACGCATTGCTCCCGCCGCCGTCCGCCGTCACGAGCAACTCGGTCGCTTCCGGGTAGAGCGGCCGGCCCATCCGCCACCACCAACGCCGGATCGTGGTAGCCGCGAACGCGGCCGTGTCGTGGTCGATGCCCACGCTCACGAACCCGGCGTTGGCCCGCAGATCGTACACGCCGTACGGGATCGCCTTGCCCAATTCCTCGTCCGGGAAGTCGTGGACTCGGACTTCGGTCGGCCGGCCCGCCGGGCGCCAATCGACCCCGCCGTTCTTGTAGTTCCCCACCAATTCCTTCTTCTTCGTGTCCACCGAAATCGCCGGTTGCTTCCGCCGGTGCGCCGACTTCACCGCCGCGGCGATGAACTCGAACTGGGCGTTGCGATCCGGGTGCTGCTTCCCCTCGACCGTCTTGCGATTTCCCTGCAAGCTGTACTCGGCCTCGCGGAGCAAGTCGCCGACGACCCGGTGACTCACCTCGAAGCCCTGGCCCTTCAACTCGGCTTGCAGACGCCGAAGGCTCTTGCAACTCCACCGCAGCGGCGACTCCGGATCGCCCCGCGCCAGCGGTTCCACCAGCGCATCCAACGCCGCGAGCAACTCCGGCTGGGTCTCGATGTGCCGCTTGCGGCCGGCCCCCGCCCTTCGTATATGGCTCGTCGCCGTTGCCGAGGTCAATTCCTTCAACCCGGCGTGGATGGCCCGCCGGGAAATCCCCGTCTCGGACGAAACGAGCGAGATTCCGCCGTAGCCAACGACCTTCGCTTCACCGGCCGCCCAAAGGCGGCGCTGCCGCTCATCCCACATAAACGAGAGCAGTTCGTAGCGCTGCCGAATCCCTTCGGCGTGGTCCTTGGTCTTCATGGCGAACGGCTATACCGTCGGCCGAAGTTGTTACACTAATTTCGTTACAGGCCCTAAGTCCTTATGCGATCGACGTAAGTCCAATGATTTCGACGCCGACGCCGAATTACGTATCAAAGCCGGCGCTTGTGGGGCAGCGTGGGTATCATTTGCATCGCTCTCTCCTCGGTTCTAGGCTGGTATGTCCGCCGTCGGCGGGCGACCTGAGGAGACTTCCATGCGAACCCATTCCGCGTTCACATTGATTGAATTGCTAGTGGTGATTGGCATCGTGGCCGTATTGATCGGCCTGCTCTTGCCCGCCGTCCAGAAGGTTCGGGAGGCCGCGGCCCGGATGAGTTGCCAGAACAACCTCAAACAGATGGCCTTGGCCGCGCACAACTACGAATCGGTCCGCGGGGTGCTGCCGCCGGGCACCATCGGGTCACCCGACCCACTCTTCGCCCTGAGTGTCCACGTCGCCTTACTGCCGTATCTCGAACAGGACGCGATCCATCAGCGGGCGTTGAGCGACTGCCGCGACTACCCGATCACCCGCCACATGGCCTCGCTGCACGCCGGTCTGCATACTCTGGTGAAGCACTTCCAGTGCCCGGCCGACGACCGCCAGCAGTACCGGCACCGAACATCGCACGGGAATGTGGTGGCCCTCACCGGCTACTTGGGCGTGTCGGGGTTGGGCAGCGATCCGTTCATTCTGGGGTCCGGTTACCGGATGTCGGGTGTCATCTACAGCGGCTCGCGAACGAAAGTGACCGACATCACCGACGGCACCACCAACACGCTGCTCTTCGGCGAACGTCCGCCGTCGCCCGACTACGAGTGCGGTTGGTGGTATACGTTTTCTCCCCCTACCATCGGCGGACCGTCCCTTCCGGTGCGGGGGCTACGAGGTTATACGGGTTCAAGCGACAATCTGCCCGCGTATGGTGCTTGCCCGCCGGGGCCGTACCCGTACACGCGCGGGGACATCAACAACATCTGCGACGCCAACCACTTTTGGAGCCTGCACCCCGGCGGGGCCAACTTCGCCTTCTGCGACGGCAGTGTCAAGCTGCTCCGCTACTCCGCCGACGCGATCCTCCCCGCCCTGGCCACCCGAGCGGGCGGGGAAGCCATCACCGGCGAATATTGAGCCGCAACCTTCACCCCGGATAGGGCACGCGCACCGTGTGCCGGCAGGGGGGCGCGTGGACCGTGTGGTTCGCCCCGTCGGGCCAGGTGATGCGGACCGAGGACACTTCGCCGATGCGGCCCAAGCCGAAGTGGGCGACCGGTTCCATCTGGCAAAGGTAGCCGCTGCCGCCGTCGATGACGCGCGTTTGCACGCGCCAGCCGGCGGTGAGTCGGACGAGCGCCCCGCGCGCCGGCGCGCCGTGCCGGGTGAGCGGTTGGATGCGGATCCAGTTCCCACCGCCGTCCGCGGCGCGGTAGAGGCTCAGCGCTTGCGGGGTCTTCTCGCCGTGGGCGATCAACAGCTCCAGTCGGCCGTCGTTGTCGATATCCGCGACGGCCGCGGCGGTTCCGTTGCCTTCGAGTTCCAACGCCGCGCCGGCGTCGATCATCCGCCACGCCCCTTCGCCCTCGTCGTATTTGAAGAACCGGTTCGCCTCGCCGAGGTTGTTGAAAAAGAGTTCCTCGAAACCGTCGTTGTCGAAGTCGGCGGCGAGGACGGTGCGCACCGGGCCGGGCAGGGCCAGCGCCGGCGTCGCGCGGTTTTTGAAGGTGCCATTCGGTTGGCGCACCATCAGCCGGTTGGGGCCTTCCCAATTTCCGCAGACGACGTCGAGTTTGCCGTCGCCGTCGGCGTCGAGCACGGCGATCCCGCGGCCGTGTTCCTTCGCATCGGCGAGGTTCACTTCGGCGCCGATTTCGAGGAACGTCCCCAGCCCGGTATTGCGGTAGAGGAAGTTTGCCCCCCGTTCGTTGGCGCAGAGGATGTCGGTGCGATCCGAAACGAGCGGGCCGACCCAAAGCCCGCGCCCGCCGGCGCTGGGGTTGATGCCGAGCGCCGGGGCGACATCGCGGACGGAGCCGTCCGCGGTGAGTTCGTACAACCGGAAGGGCTTGCCGTAGTTGGCGACGAAGAAGCCGTACCGGCCGATCCCCCGGCGATCGATCGCGGCCACCGAGCGACCGGCGAAGAGATTCCGCGCCGGGAGGTTGCCGGACTTGGCGAACAAATCGCTCCAAGCCCCATCGACACCGACATCGAAGAGGCGGTCGGCCTGCTCTTTGATCCCGGAGAAGGTATCCGAGTTGAGCACGTAGAGTTCTTCGCGGCCGTCGCCGTCGCAATCTCCGGCCGCAGCGGCCACGGCCCGGCTGCCATCGTCGGCCAAAGTCTTGGGGGCGATGTCGTGGAGTTGTTGGCCGTCCCATTTGAGGAGTCGGTTGGGGCCGCCGAACCCGCAGACGAAGAACTCGGAGGTGCCATCGCCATCAGCGTCGAACGCGGCGACGCCGTAGTGGTGGCCCACCGGATTGCGCGCGATGCGATCTGTGATGTCGGCGAACATGTCGAGAGTCCTCGGCTTCAATCTGGCTTCAATGCCCGCCAGACTTCCCCGACCCAGAAGACGATGGAGGTCGCGGCGAGCAACACACCCCAGTCGGCGAGGCTCAGCGGCACCGTCCGGAAGACCGCTCCCCCGAATTGGACGAGCAGCACTTGCCCGACCAGAATCGCGCCGGCTACCAGCAAGAAGCTGATGTTGTTCCCCAACGTTCGCAGCACCGAGCCGCGCCGCCCCCAGCCCTTCGCGTTGAACAAGTTCCAGAACTGGAGCAACACGAACGCGTTGAACACGATGGTGCCACCGCGCGTGGGCTCGTCGCCCGGCGGGAGTTCGCCGCCCGCTTGAAGCCACACAACCAACCCGACCAACACGGCTAGGAACACCGCGCCGACGCCGAAGACGAACCGCGCCATCGGCGGGGTGACGATGAAGGCCGACGGTTCCCGCGGCGCTCGATCCAAGACGCCGGGGTGGGGCGGCTCGGTCGCCAAGGCCAGCGCCGCGAACGTGTCCATGATCAGATTCACCCAAAGCATCTGCAGCACCGTCAGCGGCAATTCGTAACCGATGAACGGGCCGAGCACGGCCAAGCCGAGGGCGCAGACGTTGATGGTGAGTTGGAACAGGATGAATCGCTGGATGTTCTCGTAGAGGGTGCGGCCCCACTTGACCGCGGTGACGATGCTGCCGAAGGAATCGTCGAGCAGGACGATGTCGCTGGCCTCCTTGGCGACGGCCGTGCCGCTCTTGCCCATGGCCAGGCCCACGTCCGCGTAGTTCAACGCGGGGCCATCGTTCACTCCGTCCCCCGTCACCGCGACGATGTGCCCCCGCTCTTTCAACAGCCTCACGAGCCGGAGTTTGTCGGCCGGACGCGCCCGGGCCATCACGACCAATCGCTCGGCGGCCGCGCTCGCGTCCGCATCCGTCAGAGCCGCGAATTCGGCGCCGGTAACGACGGCGCCGGCACCCGCATCCGCGGTCAACACCCCGATTTGCAAAGCGACTTCGGCAGCGGTCGCGGCGATGTCGCCCGTGACCACTTTGACCGCGATCCCCGCCCGACGGCACGCGGCCACCGCGGCGGGCACCTCCGGCCGCACCGGGTCGGCAAGGGCCACGTGGCCCAGCCAGATCAAGCCGGTCGTCAATCCGTCGGAATCCGGGATGTCGCCTCCTTCGGTTCGGTAGGCGAACCCCAGCGTGCGCATCCCGCGATTTTGGAAGCCCGCCAGTGACGCGGCGATGGCGGCGCGATCGCTCGCCGCAAGCGGTTCCGGCCCATGCGCGGAATGGAAACGCTCGCAGCCGGCGAAGAGCACTTCCGGCGCCCCCTTCACATGTAATACTTCTCCGCCGTCGGCCGATTCGCCGTAGCTGGCCATGAACTTCCGCTCGGTGCTGAACGTCCACTGCTTCTTCAGTGCGAACGCTCGGCGGGTCCCGTCGTAATCGTCTTCGGACGCGTGGAGCCAGAGGAGCAGCGCCCCTTCGGTCGGGTTGCCGATAGCCCGGATTTCTCCCCCTTCCCGGCCGAGGTGCGCGGTGGTGTTCGACGCGATCGCTTCGAGGAGCAGCTTCCGCAGTACCGGATCGGACGGGAGGCCGGTCGCTTCCACACCGGCGAGGACGCCCGCGGCGACGCGCATCTCGTTGGCCGTCAGCGTGCCGGTTTTATCCGAGCAGATCACGGTGGCCGCGCCGATGGCTTCGGTGGCATCCATGCGCCGGACGAGCGTCTGCTGGGCCGTCATCTTCCGCATGCTGTACGCGAGGCTGAGCGTCACGCTCATGGCCAGCCCCTCGGGCACGGCGACGACGATGATGGTGACGGCGATCATGAAGTTGCGCAGGAACTCGCGCGCCGCCGGTCGCGGCAACCACTCGCCGGGATCTTGCGAAACCAACCCGGCCGCGAGTCCCGCGATGACCACCAGTGCGAAGAGGAGTACCCCCGCGACTATCGAGAGCAACCACGGTCGGACCGCCGCCCACCAGCCGCCCGTTTCCGCGTCGTCACCCTCGTCGACACCGCCTCGCAGGAGGGCCAGCGCGTCGTGCGCCACGGGGAGCCAGACTCGGATCATCGCCACGCCCACACCCGCGACCATGCCGGCCACCAGGAGCCATTGGCCGGGGGAAAGCACGAGATTGCCGACGATCGCCCCGCGGCCCACGAGCGCCGCGAACGCCGCGATGGCCACGCCGAAGCCGACCACGCCGATGATCTTGCTCAGCCGCGCCAGTTGGCGGTTGAGGGGGCTGATCAGGCCGGGCGACTCGGTCGATTCCCGGAGGGTGCGGCCGATCGCGGTGGCGTCGCCGACGGCTGTCACCTCGAACGTCCCGTAGCCGTCGGCGACCGTCGTGCCCCGCAGCATCAGGCCCGATCCGTACGCGGTTCCCGACGCCGATTCCGCCCCGACGCTCTTTTCGGCGGGCGCCGATTCGCCCGTGAGCTTCGCTTCCGAAACGAGCAGGCCCACCGCTTCCAACAGGGTTCCGTCGGCCGGCACTTCTTCGCCGACTTCGACGAAGACGATGTCCCCGACGACCACATCGCGCTTGGGAACACGGGTGTAGCCGCCGTCGCGGACGACCTTCGCCGGCACCGCGTCCTCGGAGCGGTTGAGCACGTCGAACTCCCGGGCGGCCCGGTGCTCGTTCCAGTAGGCGAGGAAGGTGGCCAAGAAGATGGCGACCAAGATGCCGACGCCCTCGACGATGTGGCCGTCCACGAGTCCGACGGCGATGGCCAGCCCGGCGGCGAGCATCAGGATGCGGATCACGGGATCGTTGAACTTGCCGAGGTACTCTTGCCACCAAGTCGCCCGCGGCGGCGGCGTCAGTTCGTTGATCCCGTGCCGGCGCCGGCTGGCCTCGACCTCGGCGCCGGTCAGTCCGCGGCGGGTGGGGGAATCGATCACGGAGTCCATCCTCGGAGGGCGTGGCGCGAGCGCTCTCGCCCCAGATGGTATACGGCCTCGCGAACCCGCTCCGCGGTCAACCGACCACCTGCGGGCGCGAAAACGAGTTCAGCGAGAACACGCACACCCTCGCGTGAACTCGTTTCCAAAACGCTGAACTCGTTTCCCGATCGCTGAACTGACCATGCGCGGCAAGGGGTTACGCTGACCGACTTTTCCATTGACGACCCCAGTCCCGGTTGCGATCATCACGAAACAGAACGAACTGCGGCGGAAAGGGGCGAGCGTGGCCGAGTACCTGCGAATCTTGTCCCTCTCCGACGCCGAACTATGGCGGTGCGAGGAACTACGGGAAGCACAGGTCTGAATGGTTTAGAAGTTGTGTTCCGGCTGGCTCAAGAGCACCACTTGCGGTATCAAGCCCAACGAGATCAAATTGCGCACGAAAAGATTAAAGGTGCCACGCTTCAGGAACGAATTTTGTGAGGATATCGGATGAAACGAGACATGGAACTTATTCGTAAGATCCTTCTCTTGATGGAGGAAGGGGAATCTGCGTTTTACAATGAAGGAGACGATCCTGAAATGCACGTTGAAGGGCATTCGGATGCCGCAGTCGGCTTTCATGTGTTCCTACTTGCAGACGCTGGCCTAATTGTAGGTACAGATGCCTCCGATAGGGAACGCAACCCATATTGGGTGCCCGCGTGGATCACATGGGAGGGGGCTTTGATACGTAATTCGGCGTCGGCGTCGAAATCATTGGACTTACGTCGATCGCA
>JANOSQ010000572.1:0-8423 GCA_031415915.1 Fimbriiglobus sp.
TTCACTGGGTTTTGCCGCTGTTTTTCAGGCGATTTCGAGTTCCGAACATACATATTTGAGACAAATTCGACTCAAATATGTGAAATTGAGCGATAAAGTCCCTGAATTTTAGGCGTTTATCCGGTGAACGGTTACGAAGAATTCTTCGGCTCGACGTTCACGATCGACAAAACGACCTCGCCCTACACCATCTCGATGACGAGCACCGCCCCGGTCAAAGGCGAGAAAGTGATGGGCATCATCGAGGTGAAAGGCGATACCGTGAAGCTCTGCTACGCTCTGCCGGGCGGCGAAGCCCCGAAGGAATTCAAGACGAAGGAGAAGCAGCACTGCTTCACGATGAAGCAGGCAACCGGGAGCGAGAAGTAGTCGACCCGGTTCGGAACCTCGCGGACTATTCCGCGGGGTGCAGCGTTTTGCTACAGTGGGTAGCCGACTGCCCAATCGTGAGCGGGTGGAGTCGCGACCGCATCATTCGGAAAGGAGCGACGCCCCCCATCTGCGATTGGTACACCCTTTGCCGGTTCCAAGCACACTTCCCCGTCCAACAAGAGGCTGTTCATCATGAGTCGCAACGCGCCCGCCGAGATCGACGAAACCGATCTCGAATTCACCGACATCCAACACCATCACCGCCAGCGCAGCGCCCGCACCGACGCCTCGATGCGCGACGGTGATTCCGGCCACGGCAACCCGGGCGAGAACCCGGAGGACGCTTACTCCATCGACAACGATGTCGGCGATTCCGAAGAGGACGAGAACCACTCCCCCGATTTGCTGGAGATGATCCCGGATCGCCACGGGGCCGACGGCATCGACCCCCAAGCCGACCCGGAGTTGATGGACGAGATCGAGGTGGAACGCGACTTTGCAGCGCCCGCACTCGCTCCGGTGCCGGTCGCCCCATCGATGACGGAATGATTTCGCCGGAAACACTCCCACCCCTGCGCGAAATCATTTCCGATTTCGGGTAGAACCTTAGCGCCGCAACGACTTGCGTCCGAATTGCGGCACGGCCGGTCTCGCCGAAATCAGTCACGAGCCGCGGATCGCATCCATGAGCAATCCCGGCACCGCATCGAGATTGCGGAGTTTGATGAGTTGGCCGCCGAGCGAATCTTGGAAGAAGTCGGCCACTTTTTTGTTGAAGCGGCCGTGGGCGGCGCCGAGGAAGCGGACATTCTGCTGACCGAGGCCGTTGGTGATCTCCAGCAGGTCGCACGGGGATTCGAAGAATTCGTAATCCGAGAGCAGGAACAGTAGGCGGAACTCGGCTTCCGGGACTTCCTCGAACTGCTCGTAGGCCCACTTCAGCGCGGCATCGACGCGCGTACCTCCGGTCGCCGAGAGTTCCAGCAGGCGGTCGGTCACTTCGTCGATTTCGCGCTCCTGCTGGAACCCTTTGATGACGTGCGTGTCGCTCTCGAAGAGGGCGATGGCGATCTCCTGCGGGGCGAGCCGGCCGAGGAGCATGACGACGGAGATCGCGCAGTTGGCGAGTTCGCGGCCGCCCATGCTCCCGGAAATGTCGAGGAGCACGCACAGCGCGGCTTGGCCCTTCGATTGAATCGGGACGAAGAGGTCGTCCTCGGTCACCATGTCGAGTTGCTTCCCCTGCGAGATGACGCTGTCGAGTGTCGCTTCGAGATCGAGTTGATCGAGTTCGTCGCCGGCGCGGTAGGGCCGCGAACGGCTCTGCGCCGCGAGGCCCCCTTCCGAACTTCCGGAGCCGGCGGCGATCCAATCGAAGGCCAGTTCGGTGAGGGCGTTGCGGGCGAGCGCTTTGATGTGCGCCCGCAGACTGTCGGTGAGCTTCCCGCGGCCGTCGAACCACTGCTTCAGCAGGTTCATGCCGCCGCCGATGCCCTTGTAGCCGCACGAGTCGGCCGCGAACGGCTCGGGGACGTGCCCGGCCGCGTTGCCCATGTCGATGGCCAACAGCGCCGCCATCCCGCAAAGGTTTTGATCGCCGAAGCTCTTCTCGCAAAGTTCCTTCAGCAGGTCGGGCGGGATCATCTTGATCTTGTCGATGAGCCGCTTGAAGCGCTCCGGGTCTTGGAGATTATCGCGGATCAATTGGGCGAGTTGTTCGAGCGGTTGGCCGAGGCGCTCGTAGATGAGCCGCTCGTCGATACCGAGTTTCTTCCCGGCTTTGACGACCGCGGGGACGTCGGACGGGTAGAGGTTGCGCTCCAGGAACGCATCGAGGATCGGGAGGAATTGCTCCGCGACTTTGACGCGCTTGAGGCAATCGACGACCGCCTTGCCGGCGAGCTTTTTGCCGGGTTCGAGCTTGGTACCCTGCAACTGCTCGGCGGTTTCGATCCAATGCTGTTGGAAGTGCGTCTCGGCGTTCGGATCCTTCGCCTTGCGGGCCGCTTTGTCCTCGGCGTCCCGCTCCGCCGTCCAATCCTTGTACGAGTCGTTCAGCATCGATTCCCAGCGTGCGCAATCGACCGCGAGCTTGGTCAACTCGGATAACAACGGCATCGTCGAGTGGGCGTCGGCCCAATGGTCGAAGATGCGCGGTTGCAAGTTTTCGCCGAAGCGATCCATCAACCAGCGCGCGGCTTCGAGCGCCCGCACGGGGTTCTCCCCGGCCGCTCGTTTCAACAATTCATCCGGGGGGGTGATCCACTTGCGCAAGCCGTCGAGCAACTCGGCGTGCTCGGACAAATCGCCGGCGCGTTCCAGCCCGGCGTTGCGGAAGGCTTCGAATTCCGACCCGGTCACGGCCCCCGCGTGCGGTTCGAGGAACCGCAGTGTGCGGCCGATGTCCACGGCCGAGCCGGTGTCGAGTACGTCCTTCAGCAGCTCTTGCAACCGTTGGAAGTCCTTGGTGCCGGCGAACGCCCCGGCTTGCTCCCACGGGTGCCGGACTTCCATGACCACCATCGCCCCGTGCCCGGCTTGGCACGCATCGGCGACTTCGTCCGCTTCCAAACTGTTGATGCGACCCCGCAACAGTTCCTTCACGAACTCCTGGGCTTGATCGACCCGTTTGATGTTCCGTGCTTGCAACTCCCCCGCTCCGCCGTAGCGATCCACGAGCCGGCCTCCCGCTCGCTCCTGGGCATCGTTCGATTGCAGCATCTTCTGCTGGAGGTCGAACGCTTGGAAGAGTTGATCGTCCTCCGCGGTATCGAGCAGTTTGTCGAGGGACGAAAGATCGCCCAAGGATTCGAAGTCGAGGTTCAGCCCGGCGAGGTCGTCGAGGATCGACTTGGTGGCGTCGGTGACGGCCGGGGTCGGTTTGGTCTTCGCTTCGACATTCGCGGCCGCGGCTTCCGAAGAAGCGACGTTCGGCTCGGCGGGGAAGAGCACCTCGCGGGCGATTTCGAACGCGGCGGTCTGGTCTTCGTAGGGCGTGTTCAACACCGCGGCGTCGAGGTAGTCCTGCGGGACGAGGTTCCCCTTGCGGAAGATGCGGGCGGTCAAGAAGCGCGGGATGGCGATGGCGGTGCGCAAACTCGGCAGGTGCGAGAGCCCTTTGCGTTTCCGCATCCGCCCGACGAATTCGAGCGAGAATTGCAGCGGATCCGTCCCGGTGACCGTATCGCCCGGCAAATGCTGTTCGGTGGCGCTGGACATGGCTTCGCCCGCTGGATCGCGTCGCCGGAGATTGTAGCACCCCGCGCGGGACGCGGCTCAGGTCTTCCCGGAGCCGCCCAACAGGTAGCCCAAGATCGCGTGGGCGGAGTCGTCGAGCGGTTCGAGTTCCTGCACCGCGATGCCGCGCTCCAAGAGCAATTGTTGGAAGCCGGTGAAGAATCGCTCCGGGCTGCGGGCGCGAATGGTGATGCCGCGGCCGGTGTCGTCGAAGTCGAAGCCGAGGACGCCATCCAAGTCGAGGAGGTGCCGGGCGAGTTCTTTCGGCTGGTCGAGCACGACCCGCACCGACATCGGATAGTCGTCGAGCAAGTCCCGGATCTGCTGCAGGGTGCCCACGGCGGCGATCCGCCCGCGCGAAAGGATGGCGACGTGGCTCGTGAGCTTTTCGAGTTCTTCGAGTTCGTGGCTCGAGATCAGCAGGCATTTGCCCTGGGCCGCGAGCGCGTTGAAAAGGTCGAGCATCTCCTGCCGGCCGAGGGGGTCGATGCCCGAGAACGGTTCGTCGAGGATCAGCAATTCGGGGTCGTGCAAAAGGGCTTGGGCGAGCTTGATGCGTTGGCGCATGCCCTTGGAGTACCCGCGGAGTTTGCGGTCGGCGCGATCGCCCATGCCGACTTGTTCCAAGACCGCTTCGCTGCGCCGGGTGGCGTCGGCCGCGGCGAACCCGTTCAGCTTGGCCATCGTCCGCACGAACTCGCGGCCGCTCATGTCCTCGTAAAAGGCGTCGTGATCGGGGCAATAGCCGATGGAGTGCCGGGTGCGCCAATCGGACGCATCGCGGCCTCGGACGGTCACCCGGCCGAGCGACGGCGCGATGAGACCGGTCGCCAGTTTGATGAGCGTCGACTTGCCCGAGCCGTTCGGCCCGACCAAGCCCGTGATGCCCGCGTTCAATTCCAACGTCACTTGGTTCAAACTGAGGACGGGGCCGTACCACTTCGAGACTTGCTCGAGCAGCAAGAGGGGGGCCGGCGCGGGCGGGGGGGGGGCCGTCATTCAGCTCACGATTTCGATGGCTTGGATCCGTTTCCGCAAGTAGAGCAGGCACCCGAGGCAGAGCGCCGTCACGACGATGGCCGCTTGCCACGGCTCGGGGTTGGCCCCCGGTTTGTACGTACCGAAGTCGGCCCGCATCAGCCACAGTCCGATGAGGTACAGGTTGTTCCAAAGGTCGATGAGCCGCCAGAGCGGGCTGAGATTCTGCACGTCCACGAGGAAGTTGGCGACCTGCTGGCAGAGCACGAACAGGCCGCTCCAGATCATGATGAGCGGAACCGTCCGGCGTACCCAAACGGCCGTCGCCACCAGGAGCAGGCTGAGCACGACGGTGAGCAGCAGCCCGTAGGCGAGGATGCCGAGCAGCAACAGGCAGTTGTCGAAGTAGTACGATTGCCAGTCGTAGAGCAGCCCCGCTTGGAGGAAGAGCACGAGCGCGGGGATCGTGGTCATCAGGTTGATGAAGATCCCGATGCCGAGCATCTTGCCGAGGACGTAGTGCCGCCGGCCGATGGGCTTCGAGAGGTAGAACGGCAGGCTGCCGTGGTGGAAGTCGTTGCCCACCAGCACCGCTCCGGCGAGGGCGAGCACGATCATCGTGATGTAACCTTCGAACCAAATGAAGTTGCCGAAGGTATGGGGCGACCCGTTGAGGTTCAGCTTGTCGAGGAATTTGGTGAGTTCGGAGAGTTTCACCGGCATCTGGCCGAAGTTCACCGTCTGGCTAGCGGTCTGCAACTGGATCCAAACGACGAGGTATTGGCCGTAGAAGAAGAAGAAGAAGATCATGAGCGCGAGCGCGTAGAGCACCCAGAACACCTTGCGGCGGAAGAGCAACCGCAGCGACGACCGCGCCATGGCCACGGACGCGTAAACCGGCGGGTTGAGTTCCCCTTTCCAAGGGCGGTAGCGCAGCAGGTGGTCGGTCGGGTTCGTCATGCGGCTCCCGTTGCCGTGGCGTGCCGGAAGAGTTCGTCGAGCGAGACGTCGTCGCGCAGGACGGCCCGGAGATTGACCCGCGTCTCGGAGGCCACGCGGAACAGGTCGAGCGTGGAACGACCCGCCGGGAGTACGATCCGCACTTCGTGCGGGGCGGCGTGGGCGATCGACGTGAGGCCGGCCGCGATCAGCGCCGTTTCGAACGCGTCCTTCGGCCCGACGAAGCGGAGCCGGTAGCGGTCGTTGCGCCGGGCGCAGAGTTCGTCCACGGTGCCCACCCCGCGGAGTTCGCCCCCGGCGATGATGACGACGCGCTCGCACACGGCTTGCACATCGGCCAGCAAGTGGGTGCTGACGATGATCGACTTCCCGTGCAGGCTCCCCAGTTCGCGGATGAGCTTCAACATCGTGTCGCGGCCGGCGGGGTCGAGGCCGCTGGTCGGTTCATCGAGCAATAGCACGGGCGGATCGTGGATCAAGGCTTGGGCGAGTTTGGCCCGCTGCTTCATCCCCGCGGAGTACGTCTCGACGGTGCGGTAGCGGGCTTCGTCGAGGTCGAGGTAGGTCAGAACTTCGTGGGCGCGGCGGAGCGCTTGCTTCCGCGGCATCCCGTACAGTTCCCCGGCGAGGGCGACGTACTCGATCCCCTTCAACCCCGGCACCAGCGCGTCGGCCTCGGGCATGAAGCCGATGAGCCGGCGCAGTCGCCAGTTGTCGCGGGCGTCCCGGTCGCCGCCGAGGGGGACATCGAGCACCCGGCCCGTGCCGGACGTCGGGCCGATCAAGCCCATGAGGATTTTCAACAGCGTCGATTTCCCCGCCCCGTTGGGGCCGAGCAGCCCGACCAACCCCTGCGGCACCTGGAGCGTGAGTTCATGCAAGGCCCGGTGCGAGCCGAAGGTGCGCGACAGCTTGTGGAGGTCGAGCAGCAGAGTCACGTCGTGTAGTCCGCGTTCAGGTTGACGTACTCCGTCGTGAGGTCGCAGGTGTAGAACGTGCAGCGACCGGTGCCGAGTTCGAGCTTCACGCGGAAGTCGACGTTCCGATTCTCGCGCAGGTACGCCGACGCCGCCTTGGCGTCGAAGGGCCGTGGGGTGCCGCGTTCGTACAGAAGGAAGGAGCCCATCCAGAGGCTTAGGTCACACTCGTCGAATTCCACGCCGCAATACCCGGCCGCGGAGACCACCCGGCCCCAGTTCGGATCGGCGCCGAAAACCGCCGTCTTCACGAGCGCGCTCTCGGCGATGGCTTTGGCGATGGTGCGCGCCTCGGCGTCCGAGCGACAACCTTCCACGTCGATGGTGATGAGGTGCTGGGCGCCTTCCGCGTCCTCGGCGATGGCCCGAGCCAGTTCACCACAAACGCCGTGGACGCCTCGCTCGAATTCGTTCAGCGCCTCGCCGGTGAGCGCCGGCCCCGTGCCGTTCGCCAAGATCAGCACCGTATCGTTGGTGCTCGTGTGCCCTTCGACCGAAACGCAATTGAAGGTGTCGGCCGTGCAGCGGCGCAGGATCGCGTGCAAATCGTTCGCTGCGACGGCCGCATCGGTCAGGAGAAATCCGAGCATGGTCGCGAGGTTCGGGCCGATCATCGCGGCGCCTTTGGCGAAGCCGGTGATCGCGTGAGAACCGATGCGTCGCGTGGCGACTTTGATCCGCGTGTCGGTCGTGAGTATCGCGTGGGCGGCGTCGTTGAAGGCGTCCGCACCGAATTGCAGCGCGGCCGTCGCTTTGGGGATACCCGCTTCCAAGATCGCCATCGGCAGCGGCCGGCCGATGACCCCCGTGCTCGCCACGAGGACTTGCTCCGCGGAACAGCCGATGCCGTCGGCCACCAGTTCCGCCATCCGGCGCGCATCGGTCATGCCCTGCTCGCCGGTGCAAGCGTTCGCGTTGCCCGAACAAATCACGATGGCACGGGCGTCTTTGCGGGGCAAGCGTTCGCGGCACACGTGAACCGGCGCGGCGCAGACGCGGTTCTGGGTGAACACGCCCGCGGCGGTCGCGGGCCGATCCGAAACAATGACGGCCAAATCGCGCCGATCCGGCTCCGAACGGAGTTTGCTGACGATGCCCGCGAAGCGGAACCCCTCGGCGATGTGCCAATCCTTCATACCGGCATCGTACTCCCACTCGCGGTGCATTCCCGTTGAAATAGCGAATCGGGTGGGAGCGAAAAGGCGGTACACCGGGTATGCAAACGATTCCCGAAGTCCGAACGTCATTCCGGCGTCAACCCACCCACCCTACCGCGGAATGAACTCCTCCATGCGGAACGACCTATGCGCAGCAAGGACTTACGTCCGATTTCGAGTGCGAGATCACTCGGAAGAGGCCACGATCGACCACTTGGCTGACCGCGCTAGCGGAGCGCCGTCGGCTCCGAGACTTTCCCGCCCCCGACGCGCACGACGGAGACCGCCACGGGTTTCGCGTGCCCTTTCAAGATCGGCCGCAGTTCCGCCAATTCTTCTTCGCCGGCGTCGGTGACGAAGATCAGATAATCGCCGCCGAGCGCCAACGCCGCCCGGAGGGCATCCCCGTGCCGACTGTCCCCTTCGGGCGCCAGTGCCAACAGGGCGTCAATCAGCTTTTCCGTGTGCCCGTCCTCTTTCTTCAACAGGTCTCCGGGAAGCACTCGCTTCGCCCGGCCGTTGTAGGCGATGACTTGGAAGCGGGTCTCGGCCGGTAAAGCTTCGACGGAAGCGAGCAGCGCCGCCCGCGCCGCGTCGAAGGTCTCCCGCGTCAGCCCCATGCTCGTGGAACGATCCAGCACGTACACCACTGATTTGCCAAGGGGCAGTGCCCCGTGCAGCGGTTGCCCCTTGCCGAAGTCGGGCTTCTTTTCCATCGGTGGAACCGGCGTCTCGCCGGTTC
>JANOSQ010000573.1:0-10907 GCA_031415915.1 Fimbriiglobus sp.
CCGACGGAAGGATGCAAACCTATCGTCATCGGGGACGATGTTTGGATCGGGTTTCACGCGATCATCTTGAAGGGTGTTACGATCGGGGATCGATCCGTGATCGCGGCCGGTGCGTTGGTGACCAAAGATGTAGCGGCCGATGTTGTGGTGGCTGGCAACCCTGCCCGCGTGGTAAAATCGTTGGTGGCATCGTCGAACTCCACTCCTGATCCACCGGCTGAGAATTGATCGATGCGTTCCGTGCTGTTCGTGTGCAATTTGAACCCGAAGAAACTCGGTACCTTCGAGCGCTATTTGGCCGAGTTCGGCTGGCGCTGTCGTGCTGAGTCGGTTCGTTTTGGGCTCGTCTTGGCCGGCGAACCCATTCGAGAGGTCGCCAACCTATTCCGAGACGCGGGTATCGAATGGTGGGCAATACCGAATTGGAATGACGATTCCGACCAAGAGCGCAGCAAATGTTTTCTAGCGTCATTCGTGCCGATTCTTCGACGTGGTCCCTGGCGCGTGGCCGTCTTTCAATTTTGCCATGAGCTAACGATCATTCGCGCACTCGTCGGTGCTCGCTTGCGGGGTTGTGCTCCCGGAAAATCGATTTGGATCCAACATTCTCAAATGGTCCTGCCGGGACGCCTCGCACGCCGGTTCTCGAAAATACGGCTTCTGGCCGCGTTCGTGGACGGGATGATTCTCCTCTCGGAGGCTGGCCGAACTGCGGTTTGTGCACGGGGTTGGTCATCCGAACGGGCGACGGTGATCCGGAACGGCATCCCCATTCTTGACCAGTTGAAACGGGGTTGGCTCCGATCCGCGATGGGCTTGCCGAGCGACGCCGTTGTCCTCATCTGCGTCGGGACACTGATTCCAAGGAAGGGGTACGATATCCTCCTACCCGCCCTAGCCCCACTCCTTCAGAGTCATCCGTTGCGGCACTTCTTGATCGTGGGGGATGGGCCCGACAAGTCCGATTTGCATTCCCTTGTCGAGTCGTTGGGAATCTCGCGATCTGTCCACTTCTTGGGCTTGCGAAACGACGTACCCGAGCTACTCGCCGACGCCGACCTTTTTGTCTTGGCCTCCAGAGCCGAGGGTTTGACGTTGGCCGTGGTGGAAGCGATGGCGGCCGAATTGCCTGTCGTCGTCACCGATGTCGGTGGACATCGAGAGGTGGTCTCGCCTGAGACCGGTTGGATCGTACCGCCGGGAAACGCGATAGCAATGCGGACGGCCATTTCCGAAGCATTAGAACATCCGAATGTGCGAGAGCTGGGAAGGGCGAGTCGCCGATTGGTCCAGCGCGACTTTTCACTACCCGGTCAGATCGAGGCCCAGTACCAATACTTTCTGCAGGTCGCGCAGTCGCCGACTGGGGTGAAATCTCCATTCGATAAACCCCGCGCAATCGGAACCGGAGATGGAATATGAAGCGGGCGATTGTGACCGGGTGCAACATCGCATTCTTACCTGGGGCTATCGGGTTATTGGAGAGCGTACGCACGTTTCACCCGGATGTTGCACGATATTGCCTAGTCCCGCCCGATGAAGCCGAGCAAGCCCGAAAAGTGTTGGCCGACCTGGCAGAAGTATCCGTAGCGCCCCGGCCGATTCAAGGCGTACCCGACAAACCGATCCTCCAGTTGCTCGCCGGGCGAACATTCATTCCGACCTTTCCCGCGGACGTGGTAGCTTGGGTGGATTGCGACGTGGTTTTTTGCAAGTCCGCACGTGAACTTTGGGATGTCCCAGCGGGGATGGTCAACGCTGTTCAAGACTCGGTGTACAATCTTGGGATGATGGTGCCCACTGACGTATGGGAACATTTCGTAACAATCTTCCCAAATCTAGTCAAAGAGCAAATCGGTTTCAACGCCGGAATTTACGCACTACGATCCGGTGAGTGGTTGAATCTGCCCGAACTTTACGAGGCGGCGATTGCCCCGGGGCGGCTCCCCTACTATCCACCCGGTTTCGACCAGCCGGTTCTCAATGGTCTCTTCCGCGGGCGGGTCAACTGGCTGCCGCGCGCATTCAACTGCCATGCGAGTTACGAATTCGGTTTTCCGCCGGGAGTTCGGATCATCCACTACACTGCCAATCCCAAGCCCTGGATGCCGGGGTATGGCGCACATAACCCAGGCTACTTAGAATGGGCTATATACGGGGAAAAGGCAACACCGCTCAGGGCGCTCTGGTTGCGCCTCTACAAATCGCTTGGCACACCCCGACGATATGGGTATCGGGCTGTCCGAAAAGTGCTTACGAAAACCGGGGTTTGGAAACATAGCGTCGGTGTTTCAAATGGTGATCCCAGCAAATCGACGCGTACTGCTTGAACACGTTTTCAAAATACCCCTGACGTTTGGGCGGCGGGATGATTTCTCAAGAGCGAATTTCCGATGGCCCCGACTCGCCGACAATTTCTCACAACCGCAGGGGTTTCGGCCGTGGCCTTGGCGGGCGCCGGTGCCGGTGCTTACTGGCTTTGGCCCGAGACTGTGTTCGAGCCGTCTGGCCCTCCACCGGCCGGTTGGGAAATGTACGCCGGAGCCTTCTTCGGCCCGGAACCGTCGATCCCCGACTTAACGAGGCCCAAAGTCACTTTGATCCAAGTCCCCGACTTCGAAGGAGCTTTTGCGATTTGGGGCTCAGTCGGACGGGATAAAGACGGGCAAATTTGGTTTTCGGCAGCATCGCATTTTGTCGCAACTCAGTCCGGCAGGCTGTTTCAATACGACCCCAGCACGGACATTCTCAGCCCCCGTGGCGACGTTCTGTCAGAACTCCGCCGGCTCGGCCATTACCGCGAGGAACAACAGCCCAAAATCCACACGAAATTCTTCCACGGGGAAGACGGCTGCTTGTATTTCGCCTCGTCCGACGACCCACCGCCCGGTGAGACTCTAATCAAGGCGCCGAAATGGGGCTCCCATCTCTGGCGAATCCGAAGTGGGAAGTGGGAGCATTTACATTCACTTGCCGAAGGCGTCCTCGCTTTGGCCGGTAACGGCATACAGATGTATTTGCTCGCTTACCCGGACCACACTCTGATTCAGTACCAATGCGGAAGTGGTCGAATCCGCACAACGGTGGTCGGCTCGGTGGAAGGGCATGCGTCCCGCAACCTCTTGTGCGATTTCCGGGGCCACGCCTACGTGCCGCGGTTGAAGATGGTCACCGCCAATCACGCGGAACACACGTTGGTGGAATTTGACACGGAACTCCGCGAAGTGACTCAGCACCCACTCCCCTATTATCAAAATGGGGCTGCCGGCGATTGCCATGGCATCATTGCGTATCAGCCTCTCGCCGATGGCTCGATCGCTTTCACGACCCACGCCGGGCGATTATTTCGTCTCGATCCGACCCGCGGACGGAGTCAACTCTTCGATTTGGGCTGGTTTCACCCGGCCGGAAAATCGTACGCCTCGGGCTTGTTCGCATTTGCCGGCGAGCGCTACCTCGTCGGAATGGCACAAATTGGAAACCGATGGGATTGGGTCTGCTACGACTTGGAGACGGCGAAGTCCCGAGACCTCCCTTTCGATTTGCCGACGCCCCTCGGCTGGTCCAGCGCGGATGCATTTCTCCACGGATGTACCACCCGCGATAATTCCGGAGACTTTTATGTCGTCGGTGCTTTCCGCCGGGACATGGGGAAGCGCGTCCCTGTGGTGCTCCGCATCCGGGTGGCAGACAAATAATCCCCCTACGCCACTTATCACATCTGCTACATTGAGGGAGGCGACTTTCGCGTCTCGGAGGGGTTTACTTTGGCAGCGAACACATTTTTGCGCCGCTGGACGCTCCGTCTGACCGTAGCCTATTTCCTGCTCATACCACTATCAGTGGCCTGGTATTGGCTCGACACCGAAGATCGAGCCTTTACAAGCCTATTTCTTTACAGCCCTCGTTGGCTCCTTGTTCTGCCCCTCATTGCCCTTGTCGCTTTGGCGATTCTGGCACGTTCGCGATGGACATTCGGGATTGGGCTGATCACCGGGATCGGCATACTCGGACCTCTTATGGGGGGTCGGATCGGGATTTCGACTTGGCCTGAACCTCCTCCGGCCTATGCGCGGTATCGCGTGATGACGTGGAATGCAGGAAACGCCGGGAGTTCCGGCTCGATCAATGCGTTTCGCAGTTTGCAGGATGAATCGCAGCCGGACATCATCGTACTGCAAGAGTGTCCAAGCGAAGTCAGAGAAAGTGACTTTCCAAATGGTTGGACGGTTATGAGTGGCGGTCATGGTTTGCGTGTGGCTTCGCGATTCCGGGGACGGCACGAAGAGACGCTCGGCGGGACCAGCCTCGTTTTGCCCGGCTCGGCCGGGCGCTACATCATTGAGACACCCGATGGCCTCATCACAATTTACAACCTCCACCTTCCCACACCTCGGCCCGGGATCGAAGCGGCCATGCAGAGCAAGTTTTTGAAGTTCGGTGAGCTGAAGACTGTACTCGAGTTGCAAGCCAAGTCATCGAAGACTGTACGCGAGTGGATCCGAGATCCGCAGGGGCTTTTTCTCATCGCGGGGGATTTCAATTTGCCCGTGGAATCTCGACTATACAGGAGAGATTGGGGTGGCTTCCAAAATGCGTTTTCGGAAGTGGGATGTGGATGGGGGGGGACGAAGACCACAAAGTGGCACTCCGTCCGAATCGATCATATCCTCAGCGGGTCCTCCTTCCACATCCGACGGTGTTTTGTCGGGCCGGACTTGGGGTCCGACCACCGGCCCCTGATCGCTGATTTGACCCTCGAGGAAGGACAGTGAGCGAACGCCCGCACGTGCTACACGGCGCTCTTTCACTCGACGTGGGCGGACTTGAGAGAGTCATCGTTTCATTGGTTCGCGCGAGCATTCTCCGCGGTGACAAAGTTTCGGTCATTTGCATTGAGAAACCGGGTGCGCTCGCTGCCGAAGTGCAGGCCGCGGGTGCGACGCTGATCAGTTTGGACAAGCCCGCGGGTCGCCGCGCGGAGTACATTCGTCGGGCGGCGGGCATCTTGGATCGACTCAAGCCCGACTTAATTCATACCCACCAAATTGGTGCGGCTTGGTATCTTGGCCAAGCCGCAAAACTGCAACTGTTGCCCGTACTTCATACCGAACACGGAAATCAGTTCGCGAGAGACGCGAACTGGAAGCAGAGATTAAAATCCCGTCTTTTCTATAGGTCCACTGGCCGTTTTGTGAATCGATTTTGCTGCGTCTCGGCGGACATCGCCCGCGCGGTGACCCGCTGGGGAACGATTCCGAAAACCAAGGTCGAGATTGTCCCGAACGGTATCGAAGTCGAGATCGTCGATCGAGCGGCCGACAGGATCGGCGTGCGGGGTGAACTCGGCATTCCTTCCAGCGCTAGGGTTATCGGAACTGTCGGTCGCTTGGCGGCGGTCAAACGGCAAGATCGAATATTGTCCGCGCTCGGGGCGCTGACAAACCGTTATCCGGACCTCCGTGTGATCTTGGTCGGCGAAGGTCCCGAGCGCGGCCGATTGGAAAACTTGGCCATTGCCCTCGGAATGGCCGACCGGGTTCATTTTACCGGTTATCAATCCCAACCGGGGCGTTATCTGCGAGCCATGGATGTTTTCGCTTTGCCGAGTGAATCCGAAGGTTTGCCCATTTCACTGCTCGAGGCCTGGGGCGCCCAACTTCCCGTGGTCTGTACTCGGGTTGGTGGCCTTCCCGATGTGATCGTCGACGGTGCGAATGGATTGTTAATATCCAACGGTGACGGTCCGAGTTTGCCGGAAGCTTTAGAGAAGTGTTTCGACGAAACGACTGCTCAACGATTAGCCGCTGAAGGATTTCGGACTGTTCAAGGAAAGTATTCTCTACAAGCCATGACAAATGCATATTCGGAGAAGTACCGGGCATTAATATCCTCGTCCCGAGGAGCGGCATGATGCGGATTCTTGCTATGACCAATCTCTATCCCAATCCTTTTCAGCCTCAACGTGCGACGTTCAATCGACATCGTCTGAGGATCATGGGCGAATCGGTGCCTGTCCGTGTGATCGCACCGATCTCTTGGACCGACGAATGGAAAGCCCGCCGCGGCGGGAAACCCGCTCTGCCGCCCGGACATCAGATACAATTCGACGGGCTAACGGTGGATCATCCGCGCTATCTTTTCCCACCCAAACTCGCCCGCGGATGGTACGGCCATTTCTTTTTGAGATCGGTTCGAGCGAGCTTCGAGAAAGCGTTGGCGGAATTCAAGCCTGACATTATTTACGCGCCCTGGGCCTATCCGGACGGTTGGGCGGCGGTGCGATTGGGCCGGCGTGCCGGGCTGCCAGTGGTGATTCAGTGCCACGGCTCCGACGTGCTCAAGCTCGATCATTTCCCATCTAGAAAAAGGCGTACTACCGAGGCCGTGACTGCCGCTGACGGCGTGATTGCGGTCAGTGAAGACATCGCGCGAAACTTGATCGCGATGGGCGTCGCTGCTGATCGTGTTCGCATTGTTTACGACGGCGTAGATCCTTCGAAATTTTACCCGGCGCCTAAGGATAGAGCTCGATCTGAGGTGGGCTTGACGGGAACTGAACCACATCTTCTCTTCGTCGGCAACTTGTTACCTGTGAAAGCCGTCGACGTACTCTTGACGGCGTGCGGCCAGCTTTTGCAAGACAATTTCGAATTCCGATTGAGCATCATCGGCGATGGACCGCTCCGAAAGAAACTCGAAGGGATGGTCGATACTCTCGGACTGAAGGAGAGGGTACTATTTGTGGGGTCGGTACCTCATGAGCGGTTGCCGAACTGGTTCCAAGCGGTCGATCTGTTCGTCCTCCCGAGCCATTCCGAAGGGGTTCCCACCGTCCTCTTGGAAGCGTCTGCGTGTCGAACACCTTGGGTCGCCAGCAGAGTGGGCGGAATCCCCGAGATCGAACATGTCGGGCTCAGTATGCTTGTACCACCGAACTCGCCGACTGAGCTCGCCCGTGCTATCCGCACACGGTTGACCACACCGATTCCCGAGGGATACAAACCGGATTCGCGAACCGCAGAGGCCGCGGCCGAGGAAACGATCGAGTTCATCCGGCAATGCCACTCAAGGAAGACGAAGACTGGGAAGTAGGAATTGTGAGCAAATCCTTGGAACACGATCCACTTTCCACACAATCGGGGAACCGTGAGATATAACTGGCTCTTCACGGATTCCTGTGGGCAAACTCGCACCCGCTATCCGCCTGAACCCACTGTTTTTCTGGGCCGGGATGGGCTTTCCGGCGCCTCGGAAATCGGCTCTGATTCCCGGATGCCCAAAACCACCTCTCTGCGCGACGCCTACCGGTACCCCGGGTTCGTCCCCGCGATGACCCTCCGCGTCGAACCCGGCGCACCCGCTGACTACGTCTTGTCACTGACGCGGCGTCAAAAAAACGATCTGCGGCCTCTGCGGTCTTCCCCGTCGCGGCTCTTACGACCACCACCGGCGCCTCACCCGCGATCTGGATTGCGGCGGCCACCCGGTCCACCTCGAATTCGAATTCCGCCGCGTCGATTGCCCGCGGTGCGGCGTGAAACGCGAACGCCTCGCCTGGCTCGCCGCCAACCCGCGTTACACCCGACGCTTCGTCCTCGCCGTCGGACGCCGCTGCCGCACCTCGACCGTCAAAGACGTCGCCGCCGAAATGGATCTCCATTGGGACACCGTGAAGGAGATCGACAAGCTCTACATGCAGGAGCAACTCGCCCTCGCCGGCCCGCCCGCGCCGACCGCCATCGGCGTCGATGAAATCTCGATCGGACTCTACAAAGCCTACCTGCTGAAGGAGCAGTTCGGGCAGCTTTGGGACTTCGACGATCCGAAGGAGGCGGCGCTCTACTTCTCGGAATGGAGATCGGGTTTGCGCTGGCAGAAGCTGGCGCCGTTCGAGAAGTTCGCCCGGATGGTCGGCACGCACTGGGACGGCATCGCCAGTTACTGCGCGACCGAGAACAAGGTGCCGCTCGGGTTCGTGGAAGGTCTCAACAACCGCATCCGCGTGCTCCAACGCCGGGCCTACGGCTTCCGCGACGAGGACTACCTGAGGCTCAAAATCCTGACCTGCCAACTGCCGAAACTGTAGAATTCACCCACAGGATTCCGTGATGAGCCCGTTTTGTTAGCCCGACGGGCCACCGAGGGTCTGCCAAGCGATCCCACCTCGTCACCTCGGGATGCCGAACAGAAACGTTGTCAGACTCCCTCGCTTGCGCGTCGGGCTAGAGCGGACTTCAAGTTCGCGTAGCGTCTCCGCCTTTTTTCGGCCCCCTCTCCCGGCTTTGCGGGAGAGGGGTTGGGGGTGAGGGCGTATTGAAACAAAAGCTCCCTCACCCCCGGCCCCTCTCCCGCAAAGCCGGGAGAGGGGCGACTTCCATTTTCACGACACACGATACGGCAACTTGAAATCCGCTCTAACCCGATCCGACTTTGCGGAGGGCGGGGGACAATTTGTCGGACTCCCTCGCCCAACGACCTCCGAAAATCGTTGCGACACCCCGCGACAACGATTGTGGCTCCGGAAGCAATCGGGATTGGCGCTTACAATAGCTGCCCCAATCGCGAGCCAGCCATGCCGCCCCGCATCCTCATGTGCCCGCCGGACCACTACGGCATCGAGTACGAGATCAACCCGTGGATGAACCGCTCGCTCGGGGCGGTGGCGGCGGTCGCATTCCGGCAGTGGACGGCGCTGCGCGATACCCTGCGGAACCTCGGCGTCACCGTCGAGACCTTGGAGCCGCAGGTCGGGTTACCCGATCTGGTCTTCACCGCGAACGCCGGACTTGTCTTCGGCAATCGCTTCCTCAGCAGTCGGTTCAAGCACGAGGTGCGGGCGAAGGAGTCGCCCGTGTTCGATGCTTGGTTCGCGGCCCACGACTTCGCCGTCGAACACCTGCCGGAGCGGATGTTCCACGAGGGTGCCGGGGACGCTCTCTTCTGCGGGGAAATTCTGTTCGCCGGGTACCGCACGCGCTCCGACGCCAACGCCCACAACTGGGTCGCCGAGACGCTCGGCGTCCGCTGTCTACCGCTGGAATTGGTCAACCCTCGCTACTACCACCTCGATACCTGCTTTTGCCCGCTCGCCCCCGGCGTCGCGCTCTTCCACCCCGAGGCGTTCGACGCCTACGGCCACCGCGTGCTGCAAACGCACATCGGCAAGCTCATCCCCGTGGACGCGGACGAAGCCGAGCGCTTCGGATGCAACGCGGTCGTGGTCGGCGGCACGGTGATCCACAACAGTCGCTGCCCGAAACTCGGCGCGAGTTTGTCGAAAGCGGGGTATCGATCGGTGGAAGTGGAACTCGACGAGTTTTTAAAAGCCGGCGGCAGTGCGAAGTGCTTGACGCTGCGCTTGGACGGCGAAGACGCCGCGGATTGGAAGAGATAACGCTTCGTCCGCGGTGAGTATCCCTATTTGTTACCGCCCGGTGTCGGTACGACCGGGTTCGTGGCGCCCGCGCCTTTGATCAAGTCGTTGACGCCGTCGAGGAAGTTGCCGGTCGGCTTCCATTCGCTCGGGCCGGTGTAGTGCAGTCTCGGGTCGGCCGCTTTGCGCAGCTCCGCGAAGCACTTCGGGATTTCCTCGCCCAGCAGGGCTTCGAACGCGGCCTTCTCCAAGCGAGGCCGCTCGTCCGCGTATTTCACTTTCTCGTTCGGCGAGATGATCTCCTTGAGCTTCAGGACGATGTAGCCCTGTTGCGTGACGAGGATGTGACTGACTTCCCCTTTCTTCAATTTGAAGGCGACCTCTTCGACCTGTTTGTCCTCCCCGCCGAGATGGCGGGTGATCGGCTTGATGTCCCCCTTCGCTGCGGCGAGGCTCGGGTTGGCTTGCTGAGTCGCTTCTCGATCGAATTCCAAATCGCTGCCGCGAATGCGGCCGTAGATCTTTTCGATCGTTTTCACGTCGTCGCCCTTCGGCCAGATGATGATCTGCACTTGGCGCATCTCCCCGTAAAGGCGCTCGTATTGGATCTTCAGATCTTCTTCTTTGATCTTGATCCGGCCGATGCACATCTTCGTGAGCAGCAGCCGCGGGCGCTCGATGTCTTCCATCCATTCGTAGAGGCTCTTGTTGAACTTCGGCAGCACCACGCGGATGAAGTCGGCTTCGGAGATGATCTTCCCGTCCCCGGCGGCGCTCGACGTGGCGACGCTCTGTTTGAACGCGGCTTTCAATTCCAAATCGGTGACGGTCAGCCCGCGCTTGGCGGCTTCGATCTCGATGATCTTCTTGTTCACGAAGATTTCGAGTTTTTCCGCACCGCCGCGATCCATGAGGAACTTGCCGAATTCTTCGTGGCCGATGGCGATGGTGTTGTGGACGGTGGCCACGGGGCGGGGGGCGGTCGGCACCGGTTGCAATTTGGGCATCGGCTGCTGCGAGACGGCGTTGCCCGTCATAGCGGTCACGGCCCCCAAGACGGCGAGGGCGATCCAACGTCGGCGCGTCTGCTGGCGCATAATTCCGTCCCCGTGCTTCGATTTCGGTTCAAGTCCCGGGCGGCGAATACCGAAGGCGGGCAGGCGGGGCAAGCGGAAAATCGGCGAAGTCTGGCAACGAGTCTCGGAGTCGTCATTCCAGCGTCAACCCACTCACCCAATCGTGGAATGACGTCCGACTTTCGGAACGACCTAGGCCGTGTTGATTGGAGTTCCATAAGTGCTTGCGCAGTAGTGACTTATGGCAAACTACAGGATCGCGTAATTTCGCAGTAACCCGTGGGCCTGCAACGGGTTACGCAACTCCAATCAACACGGCCTAGCAGGGTATTGAAAAACTCGGGACGACCTGTTTTCGTGTGCCCTAATTGCGTTCAAGTTGGGTTTCGAGGCTCAAAACTGGCACCTGAGGCCTGTAATGGCTCCTCAAATTCAAACCTCCCGAGTTTTTCAAC
>JANOSQ010000574.1:0-5203 GCA_031415915.1 Fimbriiglobus sp.
TTGCTTCTTGAATCGGTAGGTCGAACTATCGAGCGTCGAACGGCCGAAGTCGAATAAATATTGCCCGCGTTCAACCGCGCGATCCAAGAGCTGGCGATACAAATACATATTCGCGCAACTATTGTTGTATTCTCTCAACGATGACGCCGTGGGCACTTCGGTCCAATTGCGACCGTGCAAAAGCAACGCGCAGGCGATCGGTTTTGTCCCGGCCCAAACCACGGCCAATTCCGCGTCGTGCGGGAATGTTTTCAAGATGGCCCTAAACAAACTCCGCCCGTAGACCGGGGTGCCGAGGTCGCGCATATTCTCGCTGAGGACTTTGTAAAAGGGTTCGATCAAACTCTCCCCGCCCCAACTCATCGCGAAGCCGTTCTTCTCGCCTTTGCGGATTTGATTGCGGACCTTGGAATCGAACTCCTTCCAGAGCCGCTCTTTCGTCGGCGGGAGTTGCTTTCGCATGTGGACTTTGCTCGCCATCGCCCCGTCGAGCGCCGGATGGTTCAACGGGATCTCGTGCCGCAGTTCCAAGTGGTGGGCGCCGAGTTCCTCGGCGAGTTCCACGGCCCGGTCGATCAGCGCGGATTGGACATCCGCGGATTCGGCCATCACGCCGTTGCTGTTGAGGTAGGGCAAGCTGACCAAAAACCGGCCGAACAGCATGGTGTTCACGAACGCCAAGGGGAGGAAGCCGCACGTTTCCCCGTGGTGCCGTGCTTCGATCGCGAAGATTTCCTGCTTCAATCCGGAGCGGAGAACGTTGAGCCAAGCCGGATGTCGGCTCAGCGGGGCGGACTCGCCTTGCATCGCCAACGCCGTCAGCGCCGGTAACCGCTCCTGCAAACGCGCGTGGGTGTGGACCCAAACGGTCACGGCGGGCAGAGCGGACGAAGTCATGGGTCGAATCATCGGGATCGAACTCGGGCCAATAAATCATCGTACGCATTCGCCAGTCGCCGCATCCGCACATCGAAGCCGTAACGGGCTTCGATGGTCGCGCGACCGGCCGCGGCACACTGAGAGCGTAGGTCGGAATCGTTGAGGAGGCGGAATATTCCCGCTGTGAGGCCCGAACCGTCGCCGGGTTCCACGAGCCAGCCGTTCACCCCGTGCCGGATGAGTTTCGGGATGCCGGCGATCCGCGTCGCCACGAGGGGCACCTCCAAGGCCATCGCTTCCAAGACTACGTTCGGCAACCCCTCCCGCAGACTGCTCAACACGAAGAGATCCATCGCCTCGAAGTGGCTGCGGACATCCGACAACCAACCGGGGAACCGCACGAACTCGCCGAGGCCGAGTTCTGAGGTCAGCGCTTCGAGCCGCGGGCGGTCATCCCCTTCGCCGACGATGACGAGGCGCACGGGGTGACCGGCCTCGCGCAACGTTTTCACCGAACGCAGTAGCAGATCGAATCCTTTCTCGGGAGAAAGCCGGCCGACGGCACCGAGTAGAAACTCGCACTCCGGCAGACCCAGCGCCGCCTTCGCCCCGGCGACCCCGAGCCGGCGCGTGTACTCGCCGGTATCGATGCCGTTCTCCAAGAGGACGCATTTGTGCGGGGGCACTCCACTTCTACGCGCGGCATCGAACAAGTCTTCCGAGACGCAGAAGACCCGCTCGTAGTGCCGCAGGCAGAGGCGGTCGATGCGGTAATAGAGCGGCGTGCGCGAAGTCTGCTTCACCCAGCCGTGCAGCGTGGTCACCAATCGCATCGGCCGGAAACGGTTCAGCAGCAGCCCGAGCGCGTTCGTCTTGTAGTCGTGCCCGTGCCAAATGGCGACGTTTTCGTCGCGGCACACTTTCAGCAACTTCGGCACGATGCGCCAATCGGTCGCCCCGCGATCCGGGATCGCGATCAGCGGTGCCCGGTACTGGGCCGCTTTGCGTTCGATCTCCGCGAAGCCGGGGTCGCCGGGGGGCGTGAGGTAGCCGCACAGCATCCGGTAGCCGAGCGGCTCGAGAAAGCGCGGCGAGTTCAGAATGGTTTTGTCCGGGCCGCCGCCGGAGCCGGTGACGACGCGGGCATCGAAGACGACCGGGAGCGGGCGCTCGCGCATCACGACGGCACCGGTTGGACGGCGGAATCGAGAATGGCCCGAACGAGCGGTTGCAAGCAGCGATCCCAGTGGTGATGGACTTCGACGAATGCGCGAGCGGCCGCGCCGAGTTCGCGTTGCCGGACGGGGTCGTCGAGCAAATCGCCGATGGCGGCGATCCATTCTTCTTCGGTCGTGGGCGACAGGAGATGTTCGCCCGGCACCGCTTTCAACGCCCGGATCGCCGCCGGGGCCGCGAGCGTCGGTTTCGCCATCGCCATCGCTTCCAGCACCTTGTTCTGCAATCCCCGCGCGATGCGGATCGGGCAGACGGCGAGCGCGGCCTTCGCGACGTGGGGTCGAACGTCCGGCACGGCACCGATGATCTTCACGCCGGCGATCGAACCGAGTCGCCGCACCGCGGGGGTGGGATTGCGGCCGACGATCCAGAACTCGGCATCGGGGTGCCGGGTGCGGATCGCCGGCCAGATGTCGTTGGCGAACCAGACGGCGCCGTCGATATTCGGGAGGTAATCGAGCGCCCCCACGAAGGCGCACGCCCGCACCGATTCGACGTCCGGCCGCGGCTGAAAATAGTCGAGGTCGACCCCGTTGGTGGCGACGGTGCCTGCGCCGGCGTGCGCAACAACGACTTCTCCCCTCTCCCGGCTTTGCGGGAGAGGGGCCGGGGGTGAGGGGTTTTTGGAAACGAGACCCTCACCCCAACCCTCTCCCGCAGAGCCGGGAGAGGGAGCAAGTTGGGAGCGGGTGAAGCCGTCGAACACGGCGCACTCCGCCGGGCTGACGATGAAGACGCCGGCCGCCCACTCGGCGATCCACTGCTCCAAGCGGCGGACGCGGTGGCCTTCGAGCGTGTAGAGCATGTTCTTCGGCCCGCTCGCGGCGTCGGCGTAGTCGAACCACTTCTGGGAATCGACATCGACAAGATCGACGAACCGGGGCTTCGCGGGCAGCCCGTGCCGCTCCAAGTACGGGGCCAAGCTCGACGCGGAGACGAGCGATGCGTCCCACGATTGCGCCGCGGCCAGCCGCCGGAGTGCGGCATCCAACTTCGGTTCCGCGAACAGACCTTCGGAGAGGCTACCCCCCGTTAGCAGACTCCGACCGGCGCGCAGCCAGCGCCGCTTCCCCAATGCCGGGATGATCTCGACCGTCTCGCAGAGCCGGTGGAGTTCGGCCGTCGTCGCCTCGGTCACGGGTTCGTCCGCGAGGCTGACGAGCGTGACCCGGGCGTCCTTCGCGAGTTCGCGGAGGACGTGGTAATTGCGGATGCGGTCGCCCTTGTCCGGCGGATGGGGCACCCGGTGCGTGATGTAAAGCACGCGCGGTCGAGTCGGCATCACGAAGGAACCGGCTTTAAGTGGGCGGAACTCGGCCGATCCCGCCGGGCGGGGTGGGCCATCGCCAAGAACTGCCGCAGAACCGCGTCCGGGGACGGAAGGAAAAAGAGCCGTCGCAGCCACTTTGGCCCCATTCCCGCGGCTTTGAAGATCGTCGCCACGCCGATGCGGAAATCGAACCAGAGGCTCTGATTCGAGATGTAATAAAGGTCGTAATAGACCTTGAGGCGGACGCTGCGGATGTCCGAGTCGGAGGGCAATTGCACTTGGGCCAAGCCGGTGATGCCCGGTCGGGCGACCATGCGGATTTCGTACCCCGGCACTTCGTCGCAGAGGCCCTTAGAGGCGATGACTTCGGGCCGCTCCGGCCGCGGGCCGACCAGACTCATCTCGCCGCGGAGCACGTTTAACAATTGGGGCAACTCGTCGAGGTGCGTGCGCCGCAGCACTTTCCCCATCGAGAAGATTCGCTCGTCTCCGGCGTGGGACCATTTCGGCCCGCCGTGAGCCTCTTCCGCTTTGTGGTGCATCGAGCGCACTTTGATGATGCGGTACGGCAAGCCGGCCCGGCCGGTGCGCGTTTGGATGTAGAACCCCGGGCCGCGCGACGAGAGCTTGACCAAGATCCAAGCCAACAGGATGAACGGGAGGATCGGGACGAGCAAGGCGAGGGCGGTGAGGAAATCGACCGACGGCTTCATCGACGCGTACCAGTTCCCCTGGCGGCCGGGCAACAGGATCCGCGTGCGCGGGCTGACGCGGTCGGCTTCCCTCCAAAATTCGGAGGCCGCGGATGTTCGGATGTCGGGGGTGGTCGGGTTGCCCATTGGCTCGCTGTTCGGGTGATTCACGTTCGGGGCTTCACCAGTTCCGCCCGCACCGCATCCAAGAAGGAACCGAAGAACCGTTCACCCGTTTCGGTTCCCTTGTCCGGGGCGCCCACCGGCACGGCCCGTTGGATGTAGATCTTGTAAATCCGACTTTCCCCGTTGAAGGCCAATCGCGGTTGATCGGGCGCTTGCCAATTCCCTCGCGTGCCCCAGCCCCAGTAGACATCGAGTGCCGCCTTGGTGGGTTGATCCCGTTCGAAGCGGGCATTCCACAGCGCCCAGCTCGCTTTCGATGCGTATCGCGCGGCCGAGCCTTTCTGCTCGAACCCCGTCCCCGCGTAGCAAGTCTGCGGATCGTGGGCGCCCAAGCCGCCGGGGGTTCCGTAGAGCACCATCACCGAAAAAGCCTCGTTGCCGTTGCGATACGTCCGGGAAAGGTACGCCTCGGCCTCGGCCACCCTCATCGCCTTCGGGTTGATTTCGTTGTCCGCACCGATCCACGGGCCGATCTGCTTCGGGATGCTCGCCAACCGCTCCTGCGCGACCGCAGGCGGTTCCGATTCGGCGGCACCCGGCCGCAGGGCATTCCACGCCCCGACGCCCAACAGCAGGGCGACCACGGCCGCGATTGTGAGTTTGCTGGACATCGGTGTTTCGCAGTCGAATCGCAACGTTTGGTTCGCCCGACGCGCCAGCGAGGGTGTAAAAAAAAGCCCGATCAATGGCGGGCATCGACTCCCTCGCTGGCGCGTCGGGCTAACAAGCTCACGCCGGCAGTTGCTTGACGTAGTTGTAGCCGTAGGCTTGGGTGTCCGGTTTAATGCCGTTCACCACCGCCCCGAGCAGCGGGATGTTGAGGTGGACCATCCGGTCCGAAGCATCTTGTACCTTCGGCAGCTGGCTGACGTCTTGCAAGATGCTGAACACGACACCGTCGACGTGCTGGGCCAAGAGGAGCGTGTCGGCCACGGGGAGG
>JANOSQ010000575.1:0-3865 GCA_031415915.1 Fimbriiglobus sp.
GGTCGTTCGCTGTCGGGTGCGGCTGTGCGGGTGGATCCCGGTTTTTGGGTTTTTCGAGCGGTTGGGGTTAGCGAGGCACCGACTGCCCTCGTCCACCATGCGGAGTTCCGGGTGCGGCGGATGCTTCGGCTGCAGAATACCCACGTCCGGCGGTACCATCGGCATTGCAAAGGCAGCGGTCACATTTGGCAAGGGCGGTACAAGTTGAGCTGCCGGATTCTCGGTGAGATCAAAACAGAATCCGGCAGCTCACGCTGGTCGGCTCGCCTTTCTTCAAAATGATTTCGGCGGGATCGGTCAGTGCCCAAATCGGACGCAAGTCGTTGCGGCGCATTGGTTCTACCAGAAATCGGAAATGATTCCACGGGGGGGTGGGGCACTTTCGACTGGAACCATTTTCGCGTCGGGTTTGCTCTGCTAGAAATCCGTCCGCCGGCGGCGTTTCTTGTTCAGCGGTGGGAAGAGCTGCCCGCCAACGTACCCGGCGAGGGTGACGGTTGCCGCGACGCACGCCCCGAGGGATAGGACGCTTTGCGTGGCGGTGCCCCGCGCTTGCAACTTATCGAGCAGGAATTCGAGAGCCGGGAAGCTGTCGGGCTCTTGTTGGGTGAACGCCGAGCAAACCGTGATCGCCGAGATAAGCCCCGCGATGGCCCCGTGCCGCAAGCCGGCGCCGCTGCCGGCGCCGGCGATCAAACTGGCGAGGGCGATCCCGAGGAACGCGATTTGGAAGTCGACCATCGGCACGGCGGAAGGCCCGCCGAGATGGAGCAAGCCGGAGGGGAGTTTCTTGAGCATCACGCGGCCCCCGTCGGCGGCGAGCACGGCGCCGAGCACGGCCAACGAGGAAACCAAGATCCGACCCCAGCGCGTCGGCCGGGTGAGGACGGGCGACTTGCCATTGACCACCAACTTCAACAGCGAACTGCGACGCGGCGATTCAACCTCGGGCATTTCGACGATGGCCGGCCAGATGCGACCGCCGAGGAGGGCGCAGCAGCCGGCGACCGTGACGATCAGAATCATCAGGCCGATGTTCGACGGGTCGAGTCGGAGGTCCGGGTAGGAGTCGACGATCAGCCAACCGACCCCGGAGAGCAGGCCGACCATCGCCCCGCTGCTGAAGGCCCGGACGCGACCCGCCCCGGCGAAGAAGCCACCCGCCATCGCCGCGACGACCCGGAAGAAGTACCCGGCCAAATACCCGATGGCCGACGCGGATTCGTCGAACAGCCCCAGTGCCGCGCCCCATTCGCGGAAGGCCAAGTGCAGGCCCAACGCCAAAATCGAACCGACGAAGACGCGGCCCATCATCGTCGTTTGCAGCGGCTTCGGCGGCAAGTCCACCGTCGTGGACAAACTCTCGGCCGCTTCGACGGGCGAGAGCAAGCGGCTGCTGCACCGCGGGCACCGGCTGGTGGCGGGGAACTGCGTCTGGCATTTCGAACAGAACAAGTACATCCCGGATCACCCCGACGCGGTTCACGAAGCCCCAAACCTTAGGTCACAATCGGGAACTCGTACAATCCCGGCATGAAATTCTTCGCGCGCGCTCACCTCTTGGCCGGCGCATCCGCACTGCTCCTGATCGGGTTGATCGTCGGATTGGCGCGGGTCGAGGCCGGCGCCACCGGCGACCGGCCGCTGATCGTCAGCGTCGCCGCCGGGTTGCGGACGCCGACGGAAGCGGTGGCCAAAGCCTACACCGCCGAAACCGGGCAACGGGTCGAACTCCGTTTCGGCGCTTCGGAAGATTTGCTGACGCGGGCCTCGTTCCCCATCGCGGCGGAGCCGACCGATGTGTTTCTGCCGGCGGATGAAAGTTACGTCCGCATCGCGGAGCACCGCCGGCTCGTCGAAAGCGCCCGGCTGTTGGGCACCATGCGTGCGGTGGTGCTGACTTCGACCGACATCCGGACGTGGAGCGATCTGCACCGGCCGAATCGGCGCGTCGCTCTCGGTCAATCGGGGAGCGCCATCGGCAAGCTGACGCGGGAGCATTTGCAAGCCCGCGGATTGTGGAACGACCTCGCCCCGCGGATCGTGGAGACCGGCACCGTCACGGAATCGGCGAACGCCGCGAAAGTGAAGGCCGTGGCCGCGGCCATCGTTTGGAACGTCGTCGCCCAGGGGTATCCGCAGTTGAATACGGTGGAATTGCCGGAGTTGGACGGGTGCGTCGGCACGGTGCGGATCGCCACGCTGAAGCAATCGCGCCAGCCCGCGAACGCCGAGGCCTTCGCCGATTTCGCCGCCGACCCGGAACGCGGCGGCCAGCACTTCCGCGCCGCGGGGCTGAAATGAAGCCGCGACGCGACTGGCCCTTCATTCTCGGGCTTTCCCTCTTAGGGGGGCTGTACGCCGGGCTGATCTTCGCGATGCTCGTCGCCGATGTCGCGTCTACGTCACCGGAGCATTTGCTGGCGGCGCTGCGCGTCCCCGAGATCCGCGCGGCGCTTTGGCTGAGTCTGCTCAGCAGTTCCGCCGCGTCGATCCTCGCCATCTGGGTCGCCCTGCCGCTCGGTTACCTCTTGGCCCGCACGTCGTTCCCCGGCAAGCGGCTGCTCGAAACCTTGCTCGAAGTGCCGGTGGTTTTGCCACCGCTGGTCGTCGGTTTGAGTTTGCTAATCCTCTGCCAGAGCGCTCCTGGCCGGGCCTTGCAGGAACTCGTGACCATCACCTACGCCGTCCCGGCGGTGGTGCTGGCCCAGTTCACCATCGCCGCGGCGTTCGCCACACGCACCATGCGAAACACCTTCGAACAACTGTCGCCGCGGACGGAACTGATCGCCCGCAGCCTCGGTTGCACCCGGGCCATGGCTTTTTGGCGCATCACGCTCCCCGAGGCCCGCCGGGGAATTCTGGCCGCGCTGACGCTCGCTTGGGCCAGATCGGTCGGAGAGTTCGGCCCCGTGCTCATCTTTGCCGGCGTCACCCGCTACCGCACCGAGGTGTTGCCTACGACCGTGTTTCTGGAACTCAGCGTCGGCAACGTCGAAACCGCCGTCGCCGTGTCGATGCTGTTGATTCTTGTGTCGGCTGCGGTATTGGGATTGATGCGTTGGGCCTTCGGCGCGCAAGCGACAACCTAATGGGGTCTCGGAACTTCGAGCTTCAATAATTGAACTGGAGTTGCATCCGTAAAGCGGAGCCTTCGAAGTCCCGATACGATGCCGCACCGGTCGTGTTGAGGGCCGTGAAGTTCGGCGAATTGATCACGCTGTATTCGAGCACCAATTCCAACTGCTTGCTGATCTGCCATTCGACGCCGAAGTCGGTTTGGCGCTGGTGGCCGAAGGGGGCGGTGGCGTTGTTGCGGTAGCCGCCGGTGTACTGCTGGTTGCTGCAGTAGGGCGTGAAGATCCCGTGCCGGGCGGTTTCGTGGCGGTACATGCCCATGAGGTAGCCGCCCTCGATGTGACGAACCCCGACGGCGGTTTGGGCCTCGTTCAGCCCCGGTCCGCGGCCGGTTTGCCACTCGGCTTGGAAGCCGAACGGTTGCGGATACCAGACCAGCGTGGCGGCGATGCGCTCTTCGAGTACGCCGCGCGTGCCCCCGGTGCCCGCGGGGACGACGCCCGCCGCGCCTTGCCCGAGCGGGCGGATGGCCGAACCGGCGACGACGTAATCGCCGCGGTAGCCTTGCAAGCTCGCTTCCACGATTTGGCCGTTGCCCAACTGCATCGGCAGCGAGACGCGGCTGACCATGTGCAGATTCAAGTTGGCCTCGGCGACCGAACCGCCTTGGCCGTCGTAGACGCCGAAGGCGAAGACCCCGTAATTCCCCGAGCCTTTCAGGCCGCCGCGGACGAGCGTTGCGAAGAGCTTCTGATACTCTTCGGGCGTCCAATAGTAGAAGACGCCG
>JANOSQ010000576.1:0-7883 GCA_031415915.1 Fimbriiglobus sp.
AACCTGCACGCCAGCGTCACGCGGTATTGATTATCATAGCATAGACCCGAAGAGATTCGACTCTGGAGCATTGCGCAATGCGTATCGCCACTATCCTCGAGAAGATTGACGAAAATCAATTGTTCGTGCCAGCGTTCCAGCGCGAGTATGTTTGGAAACGCGATGACGCCAAACAACTGATCGACTCGTTGATCAAAGACTACCCGACCGGCACCATGCTGACGTGGGAAACGGCCAATCCGCCGGAATTGAAAGGTCCCCACAAATACACTCCGACGCAAGGCGCGGTCAAACTCCTACTCGATGGGCAGCAGCGGATGACCACGCTTTATATGCTGATCCGGGGAGAGATTCCGCCGTACTACACATTGCCCGAGATACTGATCGATACCCGCGGATTGCATGTCAACGTCGAAACTCTCGAATTGCTCTACTACATGAAAACACGGATGGAAAACAATCCATCGTGGCAAAACATCACGGATGTCTTCAAGGGAAAAGTTAACGCGTTCGGGTTGCAGGCGGATTTCATCGCGGCCGGGAGAAACCTGTCGATGGACGAACTCAAGAAACTCAACGATAATATTAATGCGATCACTCGCATCAAAGATCGCGATTTTCCGGAACAAACGATCCCAGCCCGCGCCAGTATCCGCGAAGCGATCGATATTTTCTACAAGGTCAATTCGAGCGGTATCGCGTTGACCGACGCGGAACTTGCACTGGCACAAATCTCGGGGTATTGGCCGCAAGCTCGTGATCGGATAAAAGCTAAACTCGCTCACCTCGCCGCAAACGGGTACGTCTTCAAGCTCGATTTCGTTGTGTACATGTTGCTCGGTTGCCTTTACCACATCGGCTCGGACATGAAGAAACTCCACGGGGAGGACAATAACGAGAAAATCCGAAAAGCTTGGGATCGACTCGAACACCAAGTGTTGGACTACGTCGCGAATCTGCTCAGGGGTAACGCGTTCGTCGATCACACCGACGAAATCAACTCCCCGTACGCACTGATCCCCATCATTGTCTACTGCTACGACAAGCAAGGCACGCATTTGACCGACGCCGAAATCCGCAAGCTTGTGAAGTGGTTTTTCTATTCCCAGATCCGCACGCGGTACGTGAGCCAACTGCCCCAAAAACTGGATCGCGATCTCCGCATCATCTCGGAATCGCCCCAGCCATTCGACGCACTCCTCCAAGGGATTGCCGAAGAGAGCCGATTAGAGATCATTCCAGCCGAGTTCGTCGGCCGCGCCGTCCAGCACCCCCTATTCAGCATGGTTTGCTGGTACCTCAAGAGCCGGGGCGCTGTCTGCTTCACGACCGGGATGAGCTTACGCAAGAATATGGGCATCAAATACCAATTGGAGCGTGATCACATTTTCCCTTACTCCAAGTTGAAGCAAGTCGGCTATGGTGAGGGCAACCGAGTGAAATACGCCCTCGCTCAAGAATTCACAAACCGGGCGATCCTCACACAAGTCGCGAATCGGACCAAATCCGACACGCCAGCCGCCGATTATTTGAGCGCGGTGAAGGCAAAATTTCCAAAGGCGCTTTCGCTTCAGTGCATTCCCGATGACCCCGAACTCTGGGAAATTGAGAATTACGAACAGTTTTTGGAGGAACGACGCAAGCTCCTCGCAGAGCAACTCAACACTTTCTTGACTAATATCACATCCACCGAAGAAGCGATAGCGCCGGTGTCGATTGATGACATGATTGCCGAAGGTGAGAGCGACGAACTGGAGTTCAAGTCTACCATGCGGTGGGACATGAAACTAGGAGCCGTCAATCTGAAACTTGAAGACGTCGTTGTCAAAACGGTGGCGGCGTTCGCGAATTCTCACGGTGGTACACTGTTGATCGGCGTCGCTGATGATGGAACGGTTCTCGGCCTCGATGCGGATTATCAATCGCTGGGCAATGCGGATCGCGACAAATTCGAAATTCATTTCCGCAACTTGTTGAACCAACAGTTCGGTGTCGGTTTCGTCACGAGTCGAATCGTGATCGACTTCCACAACATCGGTGATCAAGAGATTTGTCGCACGGTGATCTCACCGGCGAAAGAGCCGATCTACGTAGCGGTTAAGGAAAAGAACGCTCCGCCGAGCCAGAAGTTCTACGTTCGTAGCGGGAATTCCTCACAGGAACTCCCGCCCAATGAAATCTTCGCCTATACCAAGGAACGATTCGTTTAATTACTTCTTCGGCTCGTCCTTGCCGGGCAGCACGGGGCCGAAGGGATTCATCGGCAGTTCGGGGGAGGCTTCCCCGAAGAGACCGCGGTCGATCCGCTTTTGCATCTTCGCGGCGTTGTCCGGGCTCGTGATGTAGAAGACGTTGTTGTTCGACACCACTTTCAAATCGCACATGTCGGCGAGCAATTCGAGCGCGGTGAACAAGCGGGTGTCGTCGAAGGTGCCGGAGACGGCTTGCTTGGCTTTGTCTTTGCAGCGGGCGTCGAGCACAATGTTCGCACCCGTACATTTGCGGAGTTCCGCGATTGTGTCCGTCAGAGGTTTGTCTTCGATGGCCGCGGAGACCGATTCGCCCAGCAGTTGCTCGGTGATCGCATGGGGTGGAATCGACGGATTCGGCCCGGCGCCGGCGACGCCCGAACCGGGGACGACCGGTGGGAGAAACGCCGGGCCGATGAGCACTTGATTGTGGCGGACGCGGTAGGCGCACCGGCCGGGGAGCTGGGCGCAGACGTCGGTGAGCAAGTCGCCGAGGGTGTATGTGGCAGAGATGGTGAAACGGATTTTCACGTCGAGGTACTGCTGGACTTCTTCGGAGTTCGCACGGGCGCTCAGCGAGATGAAAACCGCGCCGGCACCGGCGCCCAAAACATTGCCCTGGGCATCGGACGCATTGAACCGCTTGAACGCTGCGAGATCGAGGCGCACCGTGAGGTTGTGCTCTTTGGCGATGACTTGCAGCAACTCTCGCAGCGGGACACCCTCGCCGTCGCCGGGGAGCTTCGGGCCGTCCTTCAACAGTGCCCGCACCGCTTTTTCATCCGCGGGGCCGGCATCTTTCGCTTTCGCGGGGGCCGGCGCATTCACCGGCTCCGCGGCGAATGCCGGGGCGAACCCCAAAAGCCCCGAGGTCAAGCACGCCGCGGCGAAGAGTGGTCGCGATCGCATGGTGTTACCCTGCCGTGAGTGGTGAGACGATTCTCATATCCACGAGGGTAACGGTCGCGGCGGCGATTCCGTTGGCGCGGCTCATTCCTTCGCCGCGTTTTGGAGTTCCGTCTTCAAGCGGTCCGTCGTGTTCTCCCGCGTCGTCGGGTCGTTCTTCACGTCTTGGTCGAGCATCTCGTAAACGTTGAAGTAATGCATGTGCTTCTCGTTCATGTAAGCGATCCGCGTTTGCAGCGCGGTGTTGCTCGGGAAGTCGAACTTCCAACCCTCTTTGTCCTTGATCATCGGAACGACGACGGTCGTCGGCGTGGTGTACGGGAAGTGCGCGATAAACGTTTGGTACATCTCCGGCTTCAACTTCCAATTCGCGGATCGCTGTTGGCCCGCCGGCAAGAACGGGAGGTTGAACGTGATCAGCGCCTCCGCTTTGTCGCCCGTTTCCTTGCTGACCGCGACCGTGAAGTCCTTGTAGAACGGGTCGAGCTGGAACAGCACGTACCGGTTCTCCTCGCGGAGGAAGTCGCGCTCCCCCATCTGGTAGATCATCTTGTCCAACTGGGTGGCCATCTTGCCGGCCGCTTTGTGCCCGGCCTTCAATTGCTCGGCGTACTCCTTGGTCGTGTAGTCGGAGGCGCTTTCGTAGTCGCGGTCCTGGATGGCCTTCTTGAACATGTCCGCGGCGAGTTGCGGCGTCTCCGCTTTCTTGTACCCCTTGGCGAAGCGGAAGGTGTCTTTGCTTTTGAACAGGAAGAAATAGGCCCCGCCCCCGAGGAGGCCGAGGACGACGAGGAGAATCACGAGACGGCGGAGCATGGCGGCGACCCCGGGATGAAGTGGAAGGAATCGGCCGCTGGCAGTATGAATCATCGGCGCGGCGGAGCAATCCGAAATCACCCCGATTGCTTCCGAATTCGGCTGCGGCGGGCCAACTTCGGCGGGGCATTCGCCGCGGGCGCGTCTTCCGCGAGGGCGGCGAGCTGCTGGCGCTTCTCGATCTCGCTGGCCACTTCCAAAAAGCGAGTCTGGCTCCGCAGCGCCGGCTGGCCTTCGACCGGGCGGATCCGCGTGTAGGTGCCATCCGATTGGAGCAGCCGGGCTTTGCCGGTGTCGGCGACGCTGACTTTCAAGATGTCTTCGATGATCCGGGCCTTCAAATCCGCTTGCTCGATCGGGAAGACCACTTCGACCCGGCGGCTCAGGTTGCGATCCATCCAGTCGGCGCTGCCGATGTAGACTTCGGGCGTGCCGTCGTTCTCGAAGTAGAAGATCCGGCTGTGCTCCAAGAAGCGATCGACCACCGAGATCACGCGGATCGTCTCGCTGATGCCGGGCAACCCCGGCCGCAGGGAGCAAATCCCCCGGCAGACGATGTCGATCTTCACACCCGCTTGGCTCGCCTTGTAAAGCGACTTCACCACGCTCGGCTCCAGTAGCCCGTTGAGCTTCACCGTGATCTTCGACTTCTTCCCGGCGCGTTCGTTGGCCGCCTCGCGGTCGATCTTATCGAGCATCGATTGCAGCATCCGGCTCGGCGCCAAAATGAGCTTGCGCATCGGCGGCGACGCGGTCGAGGCCGTGAGGTGGTTGAAGAGTAGCGTCACGTCCTCGGCGAAGTCCGGGTTGCTCGTGAAGAAGCCGATGTCCGTGTACAACCGGGCCGTCTGCGGGTTGTAGTTGCCCGTGCCCATGTGGACGTAGCGCCGCAGGGTGTTGTCCTCGTCGCGGCGGACGACGAGCGCCACCTTGCAGTGCGTCTTCAACCCGACGAAGCCGAAGACGACGTGAACCCCGGCCTTCTCGAGTTCCTTCGCCCAGAGGATGTTGCGCTCCTCGTCGAGGCGGGCTTTCAGTTCGATGACCGCCGTGACTTGTTTGCCCCGGTCGGCGGCGCGTTGCAGCGCCCGCACCACCGGGCTGTCGCTGCTCGTGCGGTAGAGCGTCTGCTTGATGGCGAGGACGCGGTCGTCTTCGGCGGCGGCTTCGACGAAATCGACGACGTGCTTGAACGATTCGTACGGGTGGTGGACGAGGATGTCTTTGCTGCGGATGGCGACCCACGGGTTCGGCGCCTGCGTGAAGTCCCGGAGTTGCACCGGTACGAAGGCGGGGTCGCGCAGCTCCGAGAAACCGGGCAGGGCGTGGATTTGGAACAGGCCCGTCAAGTCGAGCATCCCCGGCGCCCGCGTGACCTCGTCCGGGTTCAAGTCGAGCGCGGCCATCAGGAACTGCTCGATCTCGACCGCCGCCCCGGACTCGATCTCCAAGCGCACGGCGTGTCCGCGCCGGCGCTGCTTCACGTTCTCCTCGATGGCCCGCAGCAGGTCTTCGACGTCTTCGTCGAGTTCGAATTCGCTGTCGCGCGTCACCCGGAAGGCGACGACGTGCTCGACGGTCGTGCCGGGGAAGAGGTCGGCCAAGTGCAAGCGGATCGCTTCTTCGAGCGGGGCGAACGCGGCCGTGCGGGCGTCGGTCGTGGCCAGTTGCACCAGCCGCGGCAGCACGGCGGGCACTTGAACCACGCCGAACCAAGGGTCTTTCTCCCCCGGTTTGCGCAGGACCACCGCGAGGTTGAGCGACTTGTTCAGCAGGTGCGGGAACGGGTGGGCCGGGTCGGTGGCCAGCGGCGTGAGCACCGGAAAGATCTGTTCGCGGAAGAGATCGCGGAGGTGCTTGAGGTCGGCGGTCGTGAGTTCCTTGCCGTACTTCACGATGATGCCGCGGTCGCGCAGGGCCGGTAGCACTTCTCCGTTCAAGCAGCGGTACTGCGCGGCGACCAGTCCGCCGACCGCGGCGTTCACCCTTTCGAGTTGCTCGGCGGGCAGCATCTTGTCGGCGCCGGAACCGGTGGTGATGCCGGCCGTCACCTTCTGGTGCAGCCCGCCGACGCGCACCATGAAGAATTCGTCGAGGTTGCCGCTGAAGATGGCGAGGAACTTGAGGCGTTCGAGCAACGGCACCGTCGGATCTTGGGCTTCCTCCAAAACGCGCCGGTTGAACTCGAGCCAGCTCAACTCGCGGTTGAGGTACAGTTCCGGGTTGTCGAGATCCGCGGGATTCGGGGCCGGGTTCATGGGGGCTTTCGGGGGCGGCGATGCAACGGCATCATTCTATGACGCCGCGTTCGGGTGTCATTCCGACGCGGATCCACCTTCCTTTGGAAAGCAGCGTGCTGGCCGGAAAGCAACCCACCTTCCGGAATGACCAAGCCCCCTATGGCTTCCGGTGAGAGCAAAAAGCGACTCCATCGCTCACCCCAGTTTCGTCACCTGCTCCTTGAAGTACGTCAGGCATTTCTTCACGTCCGGAGCGGGGTCGTTCTCGTTGGCCTCGTATTCGATGGCGATATACCCCTTGAACTTCACATCCTTCAGCGCCTTCAGCACCCCGAGGACGTCGAGCACGCCGGTCTTGTCGCCGTAGGGCACGTCGGTCTTTCGTTTGTTGTCGTGGTCCTTGAGGTGCAGGCCGAAGTTGCGGGCGCCCATGATTTTGATTTGCTCCACGGGGTCGAGCTTGATCTCGAGTTGGGCCGCGCGGATGAGGTGGCCGGTGTCGAGGCAGGTGCCGATCTTTTCGTGGTGACCCTTGAGGGTCTTCATGATCATCTCGGCGTCGCGCCAGCGGTGCATCTTGCCGCCGCCCGCGGGGCCGTGCGGGTGGATGGCGATGCCGATCTTGTACTCCTCGACCAGTTTGTCGAGGCTGTCGAAACTGTCCATGTCCGGGTCGGCGCTGAGGAACTTCACCCCGAGCGCGGCCGCGAAGTCGAAGAGCATCTTGTTCTTGTCGTGGTCCTTGCCGAAGTTCTCGACCCCGAAAGCGATCGGCTTGACGGCGTACTCCTCGCACAGCTTCAAATAGCCCTTCAACGCTTCCGGCTTGGCGTCGGTCGGGATATGGCCGCGGTAGAACTCGGCGTGTTTCAGCCCGAGTTCCTGGGTCGCCTTCAGCGCCCGCTCCAGGTTGAACTTGCGGAAGGTGTAGGTCTGGATGCCGACGGTGAACCCACCGTAGGGGTCTTTCTCTTCCGCGGTGCGACCGAGGGCCGCGGTGCCGATGACGGCGGCGGAGCCGAGGAGGAAGGATCGGCGATCGAGGGACATGGGGAACTCCGGAAGAGAGGACTGGACGACGGAGGGGATTGTACGCTGGATCAGTGCGAAGACGTAGGAGGGGATTCACCCATATGCCGGCAGGTCGGTCGGAAACTTGGTGTGCTCGATTCGTTCGGCGTCAGAAAGCGTGTCCAACGCCGTGTGATCTCGGCCGTGCCAAGCGCGGTTCAAGTGGGCGAAGACGTGTCCTAGGCGGATCGCGTATTCCGCTTCGTCGTACTCTTCGATCTTGTCGATCAGATCGCCCAGGTGTTCATGGGCATCGGTGAGCTCATACAGGAGCATCGCCCATGCGACGGGATTGTCTTCGCTATTGAGCATGGTTTTCAACCACTCGGGCGAGTGTTATCGACGTGAACAGATTCGCATATTCCAATCTTGACGGCAAGTTGGGAAACTTGCCGCCACGGTTTACCCCGCCCCCGCCGCTTCCCCACTTTCGACAACCGGCACAGCTATTCGGACTAGACCGAATCCGCACAATCGTTACTATCGTTTTCCCGCTCGCGGCGCGCAGGCGCTCGTAGCATTGGTTCGCCCCGTACAACCGCTACAGATTCGCGGAGCGAACCTTGAATCGCACCCTGCTCAAGATCGAACGGCTCGAAGA
>JANOSQ010000577.1:0-7541 GCA_031415915.1 Fimbriiglobus sp.
AAGGTTCTACCAGAATTCCGGAATGGTTCCACGCGGGGGTGGGGGGGTTCGCGCTGGAACCATTTTGCGGCCCGTGCCCGAGCGGCATCCCGCGCCTCCGCCGCTTGCGTCCGTAAGCTGATCGCACCGTTTCGATCCGGCCGCATGGACGAGCCCCCGATGCGCATCGGCATCGCCTTCGACCTCACCGTCGCCAGCGTCTTCGGTATCCCGGCGCAGATGTTCTTTCCGTCCGTTTGAAGCGATCGCCAATGACCCTCTCTCCTCTGCGGTTCGAACCGATCTTCAAATCGATGCTCTGGGGCGGGACGCGCTTGCCGGGGTTCGTCCGCCGGCCGACCCCATCGGCCGACCCCATCGGCGAGGCGTGGATGCTCTCCGATGCCGAAGGAAACCTCTCGATAGTCGCCAACGGCGCGCACGCGGGTCGAACATTGCGCGAGGTGATCGCCGAGCACCCGGTTGAAATCTTCGGGGAGAACATCCCCGCGGACGGTCGCTTCCCGCTGCTGTTCAAGTTCCTCGATGCGAAACGCGAACTGTCGGTGCAGGTTCACCCGAACGACGAGCAAGCCCTGCGATTGAAAGGGCCGGGGCACCGCGGAAAAACCGAGGCGTGGGTGATCCTCGACGCCGACCCGGCGACGAGCCGACTCTACGCGGGGTTCAAAGAGGGGACAACCGCCGAGGATTTCCGCGCCGCCATGAACGCCGAGACGCTACACGCCTTCACCCCGAAAGCGGGCGATTGCGTCTTCCTCGGCGCCGGCACCGTCCACGCCATCGGCGCCGACATTCTCCTTTTCGAAGTCCAGCAGACCAGCGACATCACCTACCGCCTCTACGACTGGGATCGCATCGACGCGAAGACGGGGCAACCCCGGGAGCTCCACATCGAGGACGGCTTGGCCTGCTCCGATTTCGCCGCGGGGCCGTGCCGACCGGTGAAAGCGCGAGCTGACGGCGACCGACACGAACTCGTCGCGTGCCCCTACTTCACGCTCCACCACTGGATCGGTGACAAGCCGGTGACAGTCGGACGGGCGGGGGAGTGCCGGGTCGTCGTCGCGATCCAAGGTTCGGGAACCTTGGCCGGGGAACCCTTCCAAATCGGGGACTTGGTGCTGTTGCCCGCGAATCTCGGCCCGGTGCCGGTCGTCCCGGAGGGCTCCTTGCGATTGCTCGAAATCGGCCTCGGCGGGGCGGCGTGATGCTCATCGACCTCAACGCCGACCTCGGGGAAGGATCGGGGCACGATGCCGATTTGATGCGCCACATCACCTCGGCGAGCATCTGCTGCGGGGCCCACGCCGGCGGGCCGGAGGAGATGCGGGCGGCGGTCGAACTCGCCCGGCGACACGGCGTTGTCACCGGCGCGCACCCCGGTTACGAAGACCGCGCCAATTTCGGCCGCGTCGCGGTGACGTTGGCGCCGCACGACGTGAAGAGCCTCTGCTTCCGGCAGATCGCCGCGATCGTCATGGCCGGGGCGGAGGTGAAGTACCTCAAGCCGCACGGGGCGCTCTACCACGCCGCGATGCGGGACGAAGGCGCGGCGCGGGGCGTGGCCCAAGCGGCGGAAGCCTTCTCGCTCCCCTGCGTGGGACTGCCCGAATCGGAGTTGCAAAAAGCGTGCGGGAAGTTCGTCGCGGAAGGGTTCGCGGATCGCCGGTATCGTCCGGATGGGTCGCTCGTGCCGCGCGGGGAACCGGGCGCGATGATCGCGGATATCGACGAAGCGCTGGAGCAAGTCGAATGGCTGATCGGTTCGCGCGGCGTCCGCACGATCTGCGTCCACGGCGACAACCCGTCTGCGTTGGAATTCGTCCGGGCCATCCGCGAGGCGCTGCTGGCCAAGGGTCATTCGCTCGCGGCGTTCGCTTGAACGGGTTCGCCAATCGAGATGCCGCCGCCTTTTCGCCGCACGTGGATCCCCCCCGGAAAATCGGCGCCGGGCGCACCCAGCGCGATCTTCGCCAAGCGGTCCCAGTGGGCGTAGGTCATCGCGAGTACCGACCAACGCTCGCGTGCCCAGAGGGTGCGGAAGACCAATCGGATCGCGGGTTCGCTCAAGCTGCCCAAGCGGTTCGCATCGAGGACGATCCCTGCGCCAGTTGGCAGTTCCACTCCATTCAGCAACCGTTCCCCCTCGATCTTTTGCTCCGCGAAGAACTCCTCGGCCTGCGCCGCCGTGCGACCGAGCGCGGCGACGACCTCGGCGTTGAACGTGCGCAGTAGCGGGAGCAATTCGCGCCGGATGCGGTTGCGGGTGAAGCGCGGATCGACGTTCGAGGAGTCGGTTCGATAGGGTTGACCAGACTCCGCGAGGTGCGCCAGCAATTCGCTTCGCGGCACGCTCAGCATCGGCCGCAGCACCGGCACTGTCCCATCCCGCCGGATGGGGGCGATCCCACGGAGACCTTGCAGACCGGTTCCGCGGATGAGCCGATGCAGAACCGTCTCGGCTTGGTCGTCGGCGTGGTGACCGGTGGCGATCCAGCCGGCGCCGAGTTCGAGCGCCAACTCGCCGAACCAGCGGTAACGCGCAGTCCGGGCGAACGCTTCCAAATTGTCACCGGCCGCCTCCGCCGCCATGTCGATCCGCAAAACACGGCACGGGAGTTTCCACCGCTCGGCGAGTTCCCGTACGAAGCCCTCGTCCGCGTCGCTCTCCTCGCCGCGGAGCCGGTGGTTGAGGAGCGCGACGACGAGGTTGCCCGTCCCGCGCAGCGCCGACAGCAGTGCAACGCTATCGGCCCCGCCGGACACCGCGACGATCCCGCGCGTGCGTTCCCACCCCGGCAACAACCGGGTCATCGCGGTGGAGACCAGTTCCGGCAGCGCCACCGTTTCCCCCGGTCGGTAGAATTGGAAGTCGCGAAGTTCTGATCTTGCGTTCCCCTCCCCGGAGGCTATACGTGTCGCCCATTGACGCCAATAGTAATCCCGAATCGCCGGCGCCCGCGGGGCCGTTCCCCATCGCGCGGCCGGTGTTTCCGCAGCCCCGGCGCGCGGAGGAGTTCGAGGATTTCGAATACGTGGAGCGGCCGCGCCGCCGGCGCTCGCCGAAGTTGGCCAAGTGGGTGCGGGCCGGATTGTTGGCGATGGCGCTGACCTTCACGGCGATGCTGATCGCCGCGGCGTACATCCACCCTTACAGCCGAGACGCCGACGGGAACGAAGTGCCGAAGACGATGGCGACGCACACGCAGCTCGGCTTGGAGCCGTGCAACATGGTGGTGATGACGGGCAAACCGTGCCCCGCCTGTGGGATGACGACAAGTTTCAGTCTGCTGGTTCACGGGGACATCGCGAATTCGATGCGGGCCAACTGGGTCGGCACACTGACGGCGATCTGGTGGTTCAGCTTGATCCCGTGGGGGTTCATCAGCGCATACCGGGGCCGATTGCTGTTCATCCGCAGCGGGGAAATGTGGATGACGGTCGGCCTCACGATCATGCTGACGCTGATGGTGGCCCGCTGGGCCGTGATTTTCTTCGGTTAACTCGCGATTGCGGATCGCGGTGTTCGGATCGAATTCCGCACTCCGCACTACGCATTCCGAACTTCTACAGGGGGGGGTTCACGGATGAACCGCAATTCGCTGACTTGGTTCCGCCGCGGCGTGCTCACACTGCTGCTCACGATCTTCGGTTTCGGCTGCGGCCCGAGCTTGCTCTGGTTCCTCAACCGCGGCGACGAATACAAGGATCCGGCGCCGGGCTGCAAGTTCACCCCGGCCGAAGGGAAGAAGACAGTGACCGTCGCGGTCATCGTCACGGCGCCGAACCACATCACGACGCACCCGAGCATGATGGGCGTCGACCGCGATCTCGAAGCGAAGATCGGCTCGCAGCTCACCGAATTGTCGAAGATCCCGAAGGACTCGGCCATCACGGTCGTGGACACGAGTAAGATCGACCAACTCCGGCAGTCGAACCCGGAGTTGTGGAACACCGCGAGCATGGCGGACATCGCCAAGAAACTCGGCGCCGACTACGTCCTCGACGTGACCCTCGCCTCGCTCTCGTTCTTCGACCAACAGACCGGCAAAGAGATCTGCCGCGGCAACTCCAGCGTCTCGGTGTCGGTCTACGACGCCGTCGGCACCGGCAAACCTCTGACGCAGTACGGCCACCAATCGAACGCCCCCCTGCGGGATACGAGCAGCCTGCCGGTACACCTGTACCGCAACACCTACTTGGATCGCTTGGCGACCGAGATCGCGCTGAAGCACGTGAAGCACAAAGCCGAAGTGGAACGGGCTTTGTCGAAGCAGAGATGGGGATGGATGACGAATCGACGAAACCCGCGGCCGACTGCCGCGGGTTTCTCCGTTTGGTACACTGACCTCATCTCCGCGAGTTCGTCACCATGTTCACTTGGTTCCGCAACGTCGGCCATACCGTCGGTAGCATCGCCGGCAGCATGTACATCACGCTGCGCACGGCGGCGCGAACCTTCCGGCGCCGGCCGTTCACGTCCACCTTCGCCTACCCGGAGAACCCGGTGCCGGTGAAGCCGCGCTACCGGGGCTTCCACCGCTTCGACCTGACCACCTGCATCGGCTGCGACAAGTGCGCCCGAGCCTGCCCCGTCGATTGCATCTACATCGAAAAGGAAAAGGCGGTGGCGCCGGCCAAGGGGTTCGTCGTCACCGGGTTCGCCATCGACTACACGAAGTGCATGTTCTGCGCCCTGTGCGTCGACCCGTGCCCCGTCGATTGCATCTTCATGGGCAGCACCTACGACATCAGCGGCTACACCCGCGACGGCTGCATCGTCGATTTCGCCAAGCTGCCGCTGACCGTGGCATGGGGCCAAGACGCGCTGAACCCCACCGCCGTGCAGGAATCGAAGCGGGTGAGCTTGCCGGTGTGGACGAAAGCGGGAGCCAGCGCATGACCGAACTCGTCGCCGGCATCCTCGTCTTCCTCGCGGTGGGAACCCTGTTCCTGCTGGCGAACCTCGCGCTCGGGAAGCTGATCCGGCCGGATCGGCCGAGCGTCGCCAAGGGGGAGATCTACGAGTGCGGGGAGAAGCCCGTCGGCACGGCGTGGATCCAGTTCGACCTGCGCTTCTACGTCGTCGCGCTGCTGTTCGTCATCTTCGATGTCGAGATGGCGTTCTTCTTCCCGTGGGCCGTTGTCTTCGGTAGCGCCAACCGCGCCGGCGATGCCTCGCTGCCGGAATCGGAGCGGATCGCCGCGGCCAACACCATCGCACCGGGCACCACGACCGCCCCCGATGCCGCGACGATGAACGCGTTCGCGCAGTTCGCCTTCGCCGAGTTCCTGATTTTCTTCGCGATCCTGCTCGTCGGCTTCGCCTACCTCTGGCGCCGCGGCGACCTCGAATGGGTGCGGAGCCTCGGGGGTCAAGCGGGGCCGAAGCCGACCGTAGGGGTATAATTGGAGAGATTCACCGGAGAAAGACCGATGCCCGTGCGGATCCCCGAACCCCGCGATATCGAAGTGATGGACGACGCCACCGCCGCGATGTTCCGGGCGATGACGCCGGCGCAGACCGTGTCCATCGCGTGCGATGCCCACGACACGGCCACGGCTATGACGGCGGCGCGGGTCCGCGAAGAATACCCGGATTGGCCACGGGAACGCGTGCGGCTCGAAGTCGGCCGGAGGCTCACCCGTGAATCAGCGTGAACTCCTCGCGTATGTCGTCGCGACTTTCGACCGGTTGGCGATCCCGCACATGGTGGTCGGCTCTTTCGCCAGTTACGCGTACGGCGAACCGAGATTCACCCAAGATATCGACATCGTTTTGGATTTGTCAGCAGATGGAGTGCCGGCCTTTTGCGAAGCCTTCCCGTCACCCGAATTTTACCTGAGCGAACCCGCCGTCCGCGACGCGGTCCACACCCGATTTCAATTCAACATCTTGCATCCCACATCCGGGAATAAAATCGACTGCATCTTCCCCGGCGTCAACGAATGGGCGAGGTCCCAATTGTCTCGGCGGCGCCGTTTGACCCTGCTGGAAGGGGTTGAGGCTTTCGTCGCAGGGCCCGAAGATGTCATACTCGGCAAGCTCTGGTATTACTCCAATGGACAGTCGGAGAAGCACCTCCGCGATATCGCCGGCATTCTCAGAAGGCTCGGGTCACGCGTTGACCGAGCCGATGTCACAAGGTGGTCGGAGAAGCTCGGATACACGGCGACGTGGAACGAAATCCTCAAGAAAGTGGACGCGACGTAATGCCCCTGCTCGAAAACCGCTTCGAAGACAGCCTCGTGATGACTTCGCTCGACCAGGCCATCGACTGGGCGCGGGCGTCGTCGTTGTGGCCGATGACCTTCGGCCTCGCCTGCTGCGCTATCGAGATGATGGCGACCGGCGGGCCGCGCTACGACATCGACCGCTTCGGCGCCGGGGCCTTCCGCGCCACGCCGCGCCAGGCGGATTTGATGATCGTCGCCGGGACCGTGAACCTGAAAATGGCCGAGCGCGTCCGCCGGCTCTACGACCTGATGCCCGATCCGAAGTTCGTCATCGCCATGGGGGCCTGCACCTGCGGCGGCGGCCCGTACTACAAGTACGGCTACAACGTCGTGAAGGGGGTCGACCTCGTCGTGCCGGTGGACGTGTATGTGCCCGGTTGCCCACCCCGGCCGGAGGCGCTGCTCGAAGGCTTGATGCGCGTGCAGGACAAAGTGCGCACCATGCGGACGCTGCGCAAGGAGAAGGTCATCGAAGAAGTGCTGATCCCGAAGCGCACGGGGAACGCGGCGGTGCCGCCCGAGTTGGCCGACATGGAGAAAGCGAACGCGTATAAGATAGCGCAGAAAGAAGCGGCGAAGCCGGCGAAAGCGTGAACCATGATTCCCTTCGATGCCGTCTATGCCGAACTCCGCCGGTTGGCCGCGGTCAAGATGGCCGGCGAACGCGAGGGCCACACGCTCGACGCCACGGCGCTGGTCCACGAAGCCTTCCTGAAACTCGGCGGCGATTCGTTCGCGTCCAAGTCGGCCTTCTTCTGCGCGGCGGCCGAGGCGATGCGGCGCATCTTGGTCGATCACGCCCGGGCCAAACGGGCGGACAAACGCGGTGGCACTTTCACCCGCGTGCAGTTGGATGAGGTTCCCGCCGGCGCAGCGGACGTCGACTTGGTCGCACTCGACGACGCGCTCGCCGAACTCGAACGGCACGACCCGACCGCCGCCGAGTTGGTGAAACTCCGCTATTTCTCGGGGTTCACGCACACCGCCGCCGCGGAAACGCTGGGACTGACTCGCCGACAAGCCGACGGAATCTGGGCCCTCGCCCGAGCTTGGCTCTTTCGCAGACTCGCCGAAAGTTGATTTCTTTTCCATTTTTCGCGTGCAACTCGCCGTCGGATTCCGCCAAGTGGTGAGACGCCAACACGAGAGGTGCCGCATGGCCGACTGGAACCCCCGCGCCAACGAGCTATTTTTGAAGGCGCTCGAACTCCCGGAATCCGAGCGCCCCGCATTCTTGGGCGCGGAGTGCGGCGAGGACGCGGCACTCCGGCGAGCCGTGGAGACGCTGCTCCACGCCCACG
>JANOSQ010000578.1:0-1749 GCA_031415915.1 Fimbriiglobus sp.
CTTTACTGGAACCACAAGCGTTAGCGCGTGGGTGAGGGAATGAAAGTGGTTCCGTACCTCACCCACGCGCTAACGCTTGTGGTTCCAGAAGCATATTAAGTGATTGCAAGAATCCAAAGGTGTACCCGGTTCCTTCGGACGGGCTTGGCGTTTCCACACCCTGCTCGTTACAGTACGCCCAACGATATCAAAATCCGCACCCGGCCCCGAAATTCCGAGCATGGACCAACTGCCCCCGTCCGTCTTGCCGTTCCGACCCCCGAACCCGGACCACCCCGCGGCGGTCATTCCCACGGCCCGGCGGACGGAACTCTTGCTCGATGCGCTCAAGACGGCGGTGGCGGAAGCGCGGGAACACCGGTTGTTCGCATCCGGCAAATTCACCGGGTTATTCCCGAATCGATCCACGGCTTGCGCCGAAGCCTCGCACGAGGCGCACCAACTCGGATTGTTCGAAACGGTGCGGACGGAGACCAAGGCGAAGCAGGTCATCGAATGGGTGCGAATCACGCCCAAGGGGATTGCCTACCTCCACGACCACGATTCGCCGAAGGCCGTGCTGCAAGATTTGAAGGCGATACTCAACGCCACGGCGCAAGGGATCCCGGACTGGATGCACGACACGCGCGAGCAACTCGCGGAGTTGAAGATCGAGTTCGAAGCGCGTTCGGGCGAGATGATCGCCCAACTAGCCGAGTTGACGCAACGGGTCGAAGCGGCGCTGAAGCGCGTGGATGCGGCGACGCCGAAGCTGCCGAGCATCCTGCAAACCGTCGTGCCGTGGGGCGTGACGGCTTTGGAGTACTTGGACAGCCGGCGGGAAGTGTTGGCGAGCGGGGATTGCTCGTTGCGGGAATTGTTCGTCGCCCTCCGACCCAAGTTCCCGGACTTGTCGGTGCCCGATTTCCACACTGGCTTGCGCCGCCTCCACGACAACCGCTCGGTCCGATTGAGCCGGACAGAATCGGGCACCGACCCGGAATACGCGATCTTGATCGGGGCGGAATTGTGCGACAGTGTTGGGCGCTAGCAAGCTATCTTTGACCGGTTGATGTCCCTCACCCGCGCCAAACGAACAGACGGGCTATCCTAATCGGAGGCCGTTCGTCCAGTGTTCCCCGTAAGGTGGCATCGGTGCGTTCACCATTCAACTGTTCGCAAGCAGGAGAAGCAATGTTAAAGATCACGGCGTTAGCTATGTCGGTGTTAGGGTTGTGTCTGGGTTCGTCAGCGCGGGCCGACGATGCTGAAGACAAGGCCGTAGCTATCATTTGGCGGGATCTGCGCGGGAGAGTCACCCGCGACGAAAAGGCACCCGGCAAACCGGTCATTGAGGTGACATTGCAGGGCACGAAAGTGACAGACACAGGGCTGAAGGAACTCGCCCCTCTCAAGAACCTCACCACACTCATTTTGCAAGCCACGAAGGTGACGGACTCAGGGCTAAAGGAACTCGCTCACCTCAAGAACCTTACTACGCTCCATTTGCAAGCAACGCCGATAACGGACGCGGGGCTGAAGGAACTCGCCCCTCTCAAGAATCTCACCACGCTCATGATGGTCGGTCTGAAGGTGACAGATGCGGGACTGAAAGAACTCGCCACCCTTAGAAACGCGACGCACGTTCACCCGCGAGTACAAGCTCTCGGCCGTGAAGTTGGTCAGCGAGCGAGGCCGCTCATTTTCCGAAGCGGCTCGCAGCCTCGGCATCGCCTCCGAACTTCTCCGCCGCTGGAAGGCCGCGTTTGA
>JANOSQ010000579.1:0-1627 GCA_031415915.1 Fimbriiglobus sp.
CCTGGGGGGTTAGGCTGCGGATCGTCGGGGGGTGACGATCCGCGATGAGCCGGGGCGAGTGGGTCTTTGGGGGATCACTTCGCCGTGTGTCGGAGCCGGTTGGGGTCGGCGGCGACGGATGATATCAAAGCAGGGGGCGTGCCAAGTGGGCCGATTATTTGCGCATCGCCGTTAGTCGTTCCGCCGTGCGGGATTGCTCACGGTGACTCGCGGGCTGGCGAAATGAGTGCTGTAACATTTGCAATTGTTACCGACTCGGCACCGGTAACAATTGCAAGACTTGCAAAGTTGGGAATGCCGGGCACGATCAGGCCAGCAACCCGTAGTTCACCAGCGTTTGCCGCACTTTGGCGACGCCCGCTTCGTCCATCTCGCACATCGGCAGGCGCATCTCGGCGCTGGCGCGGCCGAGCAACTTCATCGCCGTCTTCACGGGGATCGGGTTCGTGGCCACGCTCAGCATATCCCGGCAGAGCGGGAAGAGCTTGCGGTGCCAAATCAGCGATTCGGCGTGCTTCCCGGCCGCGAAGGCGCGCACGAGGGCCATCATGTCTTTCGGGACAATGTTGCCGACGACGCTGACGACGCCGATGCCGCCGATGCTCATGAGGGGCAGCGTGAGGGAATCGTCGCCGCTGAGAATGCCTAGGTCGCAGATGGCTTGGATCTGCGAAGCCTGATCGAGCGAGCCGGTCGCTTCCTTCACCGCGATGATGTTCGGGTACTTCTCCGCGAGGCGGGCCATCGTCTCGGGGAGGATGTTCGACCCCGTGCGACCGGGGATGTTGTAGACCACCTGCGGCAGATCGCACGCCTCGGCCACGGCGCCGAAGTGGCGGTAGTAGCCCTCCTGCGTCGGCTTGTTGTAGTACGGCCCGACTTGCAGCGTGCCCGTGGCTCCGCTCTTCTTCGCGGCCTTAGTCATGCGGATCGCTTCGGCCGTGTTGTTGCTGCCGGTGCCCGCCATGATCTTGATGCGCCCGGCGGCGCGTTCGCAGACGAACGCGACTATCTTCTCATTTTCGTCGTGGGTGAGCGTCGGCGATTCGCCGGTGGTGCCGCACGGCGCGAGGGCGTCGGTTCCCTGTTCGACGTGCCAGTCGATGAGGGAGCCGAGAGCGGGCCAGTCGATCTCGCCCCCCTTGAATGGGGTGACGATGGCAACGGTGACACCGGCGAAGAGTTCGCCACGGGATGCGGGCATAAGACGAATCCAATTCCGAGGTTCAGGTCCCAAGTTTCAAGTTAGCGATCCGCGTCAATGCCGCCACGGTGAAGATCACCGGGTAGAGCTTCTCGTAATACCAGAGGTTGGCGAAGTAGAAGCCGATGGGCGACGACGGGAAGTGCGTCCCATCGCGGGTAGCGGTCCGCAGCCACTCCACACCGCGCGAGGTCGCTGCGCTCATCGGAATCTCTGCGAGCGCATCGAGCGCCAACGCCGTTTCTTCGATGCTGCTCGGCGTGCCGGCGCGGCCGCCCCAGCCACCGTCGGAATTCTGATTCGCGATGAGCCAGGCAATGCCACGGTCGAAAGCTACCTTCGGCAACAGCGTACCCATGCGGAGGACGCGGCTCGTGCCGTAGGTGAGGTTCTCGATTTCGACCGCATGTTGATTGCCGAACC